>NZ_BMVN01000017.1:0-185453 GCF_014650735.1 Streptomyces canarius | reverse complement strand
AGCCGCTGTACCGACTCGTCGGCGATCTGCCGCATGGTTGCGCTGTCGTTGCGCATCCCGCCGGCGATGGTGATGTTCGCCGTGAACCCGTCGATGGAGGCGGGGTGCAGAGCGACGAAGGCCGCATCGGGCGCCCCCACCTCGTCCGGTGGCGCCGATCGCCAGCCGTCCGGCAACGAGAACGAGATCTTGACCGGCAGCGTGCCCGTCATCGTGAACCCACTTCCTTGCTGAGCCTCATCGCTAGCCTAGAACCACTTGCCGAGCGTGTGGTCGTACGCCGAGCCCGCGGCGTCGCCGATCGCGTCCGCGGCGTCACCGACCGTGTCGACGACCTCGCCCGGATCGACGGTGACCTGGAAGCCCACCTTCCCGCCGAGGCCGAGTCCGACACCGACCTCGCCGCCGACGTGGTACTTGCCGTCGTCGCCCTTGCCGACGTCGACGCTGGCCGAGGCGCCCGCGCCGGCCCACGCCTCGCCGGTCACACCGGCACCGACGCCGCCCACGTCCGCGGCGGCCGACCCCTCGGCCTTCGCGCCGGCGAAAGCCTCCGCGCCCCCGTGCAGGCCGTCCTTGCCGATGGTGGCCTTCGCTTCGGCGTTGGCGCCCACCAGGGCACTGCCCTGGGCTTGGAGGCCGAGAATGCCGTACTCGGCCTTGCCACCGGCCTCGGCCTTGGCGAGATATATGCTGGCCGTCCCTTTCAGCTCCAGGTTTCCGTCGGTGATGCCGGCGACCGCGGAGGCGTCATAGCCGAGCAGCGAGACGCCCGCGTTGCCGGACAGCTTGACGCCGCCCACCGTGGTCTCGCCCTTGGCATCCGCGGACCAGACATTGGCACCGCCGCTGAACTCGGCGATCTTCACCGACCAGCTGACCTTCTTCGGCGCGTCAGGATCTTCCGACGTGGCGTTGGGGTCCTGGTAGCCCCATTGCCGCTTCCGCTTGTCGGCAGGGTTGTTCCCGTACTGCCACAGCTCGTCTTCCTTGACGGTGGTCTGGCCGAGTCCGAGATCCTTGGCGAGCTGCCGCGCCTGGGTCAGCCAGTTCGGGCTGTCCTTGGCGCCGCCGGACAGCTTCTCCAGCTTGGACGAGAGCGTTCCGGCCTCGTGCTCAAGCTGGGTGCGTGCGGTGCTGAGCACCTGCTGCGCTCCCGCGTGGTCGCCTTTTTCCCACTTCTCTATCGCGTCGGCCGCCTGACCCTGCGCCCAGTGGAGCATGCTGGTGTACGACTTGATGGCGCCGGCCGCACCTGCCATGTGGTCAGAGGCGATGTACCAGTTGCCCTTCTCGCCGTTCAGGCTCTTCCAGAACGCGTCGCTGGCCTCTCCGTGCCAGCCGGGGACCTTCACGTCCCGCAGACTGGACCCGACCTTGTCGAACTTGTCCGACCAGTGCTGCATGGTGTCTGCGAGCTCGGTCAGCGCGTGTACGTCACCGGGAATGAGCTCCTTGGGGTCCTTCGTCGACCCGAGTGCGGCTGCCACTGCTTCCCCCGCTCTTGCCTTACTTGCCCTGGTTCGTCTTGACGGAGTTGGCCGCGTCCCGGACCTGCCCGTCCGTGTCCGTCAAGGTGCCCGATGCCGAGATCAGCCCGGCCGCGCGCTGGGCCGTGCTGCCGCTGAGGATCTGCGCGCCCGCCTGCCAGGTAGCGCAGAACGCCACGAACGACGAGGACGCCGAAGAATGCCCGAAGGACGAGCTCCGTCCCGCCGACTCCTCCAGATCGAAACCCTCGGTCGGGCGCAGGGCCTCGACGACGTCTTTGGCGCCCTTTTTGAGAGTTTGTGAATCCGCACCCAGATCAGGATCAGCCACCGATTGCCCTCCCCTTCATCAACTCCTGCCGAAACAGTGCTCATTGACGCACTTAATGATCGGCGCGCGAAGTGTAGCATCGGCACCTACGAGCATCAGAAGGCGAACTCAACGATGAACTTCGACGACCTGCCGCATCCGACGAAACGGCGCAACGTGGTCATCGTCAACGACCGCGAAATACCCCGCCGTTACTTTCTCATGGCTGCCGCTGGTGTCTTCGTTCTCTTCGGCGGCGCTTTCAGTGGGATCGTCTGGGCGAGCTGGTCCGATGCCCGAGAGAACTCCCGCGGTGACGAGGGTGTCTCCGCCCTCGTCGCCCTCGCGCGGCGGCGGGGATGGACGTACCGGGCGCGGGTCGCGGGGGGCGCCGACCGTTACGAGGGAGCCGCACCCTTTCCTGACGTGTCGTCGGGAGTGAGCGTGTGGGACTGCGTCGAGGGCCGGCATCGTGGCCGTACCGTTCGCTGCTTCGAGTACCGCGACGTGCGGACCGTCCAGTCGGCGGGTCCCGGTCGCCCCCTCACGAAGACGTCGTACTACGCCGTCTTCTCGGTCACCGCTCCGGACACCGTCCGGGGTTCCGTGCTCCGCACAGCGGACGCCGACGGCCCGCTCCGATTCGACGGGGGCGAACTCATCACCTGGACCAAGGGCCGACTCCGGGAAGAAGACGTCCTGCCGAAGCTCGATTACCTTTGCGATGTCCTCGACCGCGCGTCTGATTCCCGGTGACGATTCCCGGTGAGGATTTCCGGCAGGCCAAGTGAAGGGCTGCGTCGGCGGGATGGAGGATTCATGAAGCTTCTCGGGTGCCAGTATGCTTCGGGCGTTCTCTCGTCCTGATACCCGGAATGGAGCCCCCCATGGCGATAGCCCGCACGTCCGCAGCAGCATGGAGTATTTCGGCTGTGGCCGCCGGTGTGCTGCTTGTCGGCTGTTCGGGATCGGTCACCGTGGAGAAGTCCGAGCCGAAGCTCTCCGCCGGCAAACTGGCCGACACGGTGTCCGAGAAGCTCGCGGCACAGACGGGCCGGCCAAAGCCGGACGTCACCTGTCCGGAGGACCTCGCGGGCAAGGTCGGCACCACCACCCGTTGCACGCTCACCGCCGACGACGGCAGCACGCTGGGCGTGACCGTGACCGTCTCCTCCGTGAAGGGGAGCCGGATCGACTTCGACTTGAAGGCCGACGACAAGGCCTCGCCGCCGGCGAGCTGACGCGGGCCCCTTCGCGGCGAACAGAGCGGTACGACGCGCGGCGGCGGTGCCTCGGGGGCGCCGCCGCCGCACCATGTCGCCGTCACCGACGGCGCCGGAGAGCCGCCGTCAGGAGGTGCGCGGGCGGCCACCGCGCCTGCGGCGCGCGTCGCGGACCGCCACCGCCGTGCCCGCCAGGCCCGCCACCAGCACCAGGCCCCCCACGACCGTGTACGTCGCCAGGCGGTTGTCGCGTTCCTCGGCCGTCTCGCCGAAGTGCAGGGGGGTGACCGACGGGGCCTCTCCCCTGACCACGCCGTTCTCGGGTTTCGGGGACTCGACGGGGTGCGCCGGGTCCACCTCCGTGAGTGCCTTCACGGGGTCCACCACACCCCAGCCCACCAGCCGGTCACGCCCGGGGATCGCGCGTTCCGCGGTCTGTTCGATCTGGGCGACGACCTGCTGGGCCGTCCAGTCGGGGTACTTGGACTTCAACAGGGCGGCGACCCCCGCGACATAGGGCGCCGAGAAGCTCGTACCGTTGTCCGAGCAGTGGCCGTTGCCCGGGACCGTGGAGATCATGTCGACGCCGGGAGCCGAGACCCCCACGAAGTTTCCCGACTGTGAGAACGCGGCGCGTTCGTTGTTGCGGTCGGAGGCCGCCACCGCCAGGACGCCTTCGTACGACGCCGGGTACGTGACCTTGACGTTGCCGCCCAGGCCGTCGTTGCCGGCGGACGCCACGACGACGACCTTCTGGCCCAGGGCGTAGTCGACGGCGTCCTTCAGCTTCGAGGTCTTCGGGTCGAGCGCCTCGGCCGTGTCCTGGGAGATGTTGATGACGTCGGCGCCCGCCTGGACCGCGTACGTGATCGCCGAGGCCAGTGAGTCGGCCGTGCCGTCGCCCTCGGCGTCGTTCTGCTTGATCGGGATGATCGTGGCGTCCGGGGCCAGGCCCACGAAGCCCGTGCCCTTCGCCGGGCGGGCGGCGATGATGCCTGCCACGCGTGTGCCGTGGCCGACCGTGTCGGTGGTGCCCGACTTGTTGCCGCGGTCTATCTTCTCGCCCTCGCGGTTCTTGTCGGGCAGCAGGTTCTTGCCCTTGGACGCGTCCACAGCCTTGGTGAGCTGCGGGTTCTTGACGTCCACACCGGTATCGATCACGGCCACCTGGACGCCCTTGCCCGTGGACTGCGCCCACAGCTCGTCCAGGTTGACGCGTTGCAGCGCCCACGGCCGGCCCGCGTACGGCTTCGACGGGAACGTGCACTGGCCGTCGTCCGCCCGGGCCGGGGAAGGGGGCAGGGCGAGCACCGTGGTCGCCGCGGTGAGGGCCACCGCGGCGGCCACGACCACCGCTCGGGTCGCGGCTGCCGACGTCCTTGCCTTCAGCATGAGTCCGTTCTCCTCCGCGCGCCGCTACGAACCCTGCGGCTGCCGCGCCGCCGCCTCCGACAGGCGCGGGCCCGTCGGCAGGAAGGTCGACCACTCCAGCGGGATGGGCGTGGGCGTCAGCTTCTCGTAACCGAGGCGGGTCTGGGCGATCTTCGCCTCGGCCAGTTCCTCCTTGCGTTTCTTGGCGGAGGTTCCGATGCCCTTGTCGTCGGTGGCGCTGTCGCTGTTGGACTGCAAGGCGTAGCGCAGGCCCGTGTCGGTGACCAGGAAGACGCCGCCGGCCGTGGTCTCCGTGCCCTGGAACTGCCGGTAGAGCTGACCGGAACCGGCGGTGACGTAGGCACTGGAGGAACCCGTGGGCAGCTGGGCGGGGAAGTCCTTCCCGACCCAGGTGGACAGGTTCCTCGCTCCCTTGGCGCCGACCGACCGCAGCACGTTGCAGACCGTGTTGCGGCCGCTGGTGGCGCTGGAGCCGTCGTTCACCGTCCTCGGCTTGTACGTCGGCCAGTGCTTGTCCTCGTCGAAGGCCGTGCTGTCGGCGACCGCGCCGGGGCTGACCTGCTGCGCCTCGCCGGCCTGACCGACGCCGACGAGCTGACCGCTGTTGAGCAGGAGCGTGGCGGTGAACTCGGAGATACGGGCCACCTCGCCCCGCAGGACGACGTAGTACCGCAACACCTGTCCGTCGTAGGCCTTGATGACCTCGCCGACCTTGTCGTACTGCGCGGGCATGATCCCGGCGTCGGCCTTCGCGCCGGGTGTGCCCTCGATCGGCGGGATGGCGATCGGGGTGCCCTTGCGGAGGGTGTCGAGCCATTCCTGGGAGACGCGCTGCGGGGCACGGCCCCGGGTGTCGAGTGCTTTGAGGAGTTCCTTGTCGCCCGGGTCGGCGAGCTTGTACGCCGTGCCCCGCGCGTCGACGACGTACTGGGTCTTGCCATCCGGGCCGACGACGTACATCAGGTCGCCTTGGGTGAGCCTGTCGGCCCCCTCCGTCTTGGACCACTCCTTCTGCGCGAGGACGAACGCCGCCTTCTGGATGGCCCGGCCACCGTCGGCGGGCCGCTCGCAGACCGCCCAGCGCTTGGCGGCCTCGGCCTCGTCCGGGGAGGGCAGGCGGTCGGGCGCGTACGGGATGCCGATGGTGGCGCCGTGCGGAGGCTTGCCGCTGTCCAGGATCTTCTCGTCGACGGTGATGACGCTGGCCTTGCCCGGGTCCAGGAGCAACTTGGCCGAGGCCATGTTGAGGACGGGGTGAAGCTGTTTCTGCTTGCCCGTCTTGAGAACGACGTACCGGGTGGTCGACTTGCTGGCGACGATGACGTGTTCCTCGGGGGTGTCCCAGCCCTTGGGTGCCGTCGGGCTGAACATGCCGATCGCGCCGAACACCGCGAGGATGACCACACCGACGACGACGCCGGGGACGAGTGCGCCCAGCGGCTTGGGAGCGCCCTCCTCCGAGCCGGAGGGGGAAGGCCGCAGGAAGGACGCCAGCGTGCGGCGCTTCGCGAAGGTGTAGGCGTTGAGTTCGTCCCGCCGTGATGCCATCTGTGTCCGCTCTCTCCCCGTTGCGGAGCCGTGGGGGACCTGTGAAGATCCGTCCCCCGTCCTCGGTTTTCCTCTGGTGCCTCGACTGTCAGACCCGGCCCCTACTATGCCTGTTACGAGGACGTGCTGGTGGCACGGGTAGGGTGCTCAGGGCTCGAAGGGACCGGAGCGCAAGGGAATTCGGGAGAGTTCGGGGGTTTTGAAGTGATGGCTTCCGCAACGCGGACCCGGTCGCGATCGCAATCGGGGTCACGATCGAGTGGCGCGCGCCGGTCGGGTGCCCGCGGCTCTTCCTCCGGGCGAGACGGTGCCCACCAGGCGTCCACGCCCTACCAGGACGCCTTCGCGCCGCGTCTGGAGTCCCGCTCGGGCCGTGGCGGTTCGTTCGCGGTGCAGCGGCTGGTGCTGCTGGAGATCGCGGGCGCGCTCGCGCTGTGCGGTTGGCTCATCGGCGCGATGGCGCTGATCGCCGTCGCCCCCGTCTCCCTGGTACTCGTGGTGCTCGCCGTCGTACGGCGCCGGGGACGCTCCCTGCCGGAATGGCTCGGCACCCTGCTGGCCATGCGGTCCCGCATACGGCGGGCCGCGAGCACTCCGGTGCCGCCGGGGACCGACTCCGGTCTCGCGCCCGCCGTGGAATGCGACCCGACCCTGCGCACGTTCAGCTTCAACCGCGGTGACGACCGCGATCAGCGGCCGATCGGCATGGTGGGCGACGGCGGCTTCCTGACCGCGGTGCTCCAGGTGGAGTCGGACGTCGACGCGCTCCGCGCGGAGCGCGGGAGGCGACCGCTGCCGATGGCCCTCGTCCGGGACGTCCTCGAAGTCGACGGCATCCAGCTGGAGTCGGCGCAGATCGTGGTGCACACCCAGCCCGCGCCCGCGCTGCACCTGCCTCAGCAGTCCGTAGTCGTCAGCAACTATGCGCCGTTGCAGGCCCAGACCGGCTCCCCCGCGGTCCGTATCACCTGGATCGCACTGAAGCTCGACCCCGAGCTGTGCCCGGAGGCGGTGGCCGCGCGCGGCGGCGGGCTGCTGGGGGCGCAGAAGTGCCTGGCACGCTCGGCCGAACACCTGTCGAGCCGGCTGACCGGCGCCGGGTTCCGGGCGAACGTGCTCACCGAGGAGGAGCTGACGGCCGCCATCGCCACCTCCGCGTGTGCCAACCCGATGGTGACCGCCCAGGCCGGGCGGGGCGAGGCGCCGCAGCGGCGGACCGAGGAGTCCAGCCGCAGCTGGCGCTGCGACAACCGCCGGCACACCACCTACTGGGTGCGGCGCTGGCCCCAGCTCGGCGGCTCCGGCGGCTCCCTGGCCCAGTTGGTGGCACAGCTGACCGCCGTGCCCGCGCTCGCGACGACCTTCAGCCTGACGCTGGCCAAGGGCGCGCAGCAGGACGTGACCGTCACCGGCCATGTGCGGATCACCGGCCGCAGCAAGCAGGAACTGACCGACGCGCGGCGCGATCTGGAGCGTGCGGCGCAGCAGGCACGCACCGGGCTCGCACGCCTGGACCGTGAACAACTTCCCGGCGTTCTGGCCACCCTGCCGCTCGGAGGTGCCCGCTGATGACCATGACGACCTCACCCACCCCGTCCGGTCCGGGTCTCGGTGAGCGGCTGCGCACCGGCTTCGGCCTGCTCGGCCCCCGTCACCCGCGGCACACCCTGCCCGTGGAGCAGGTGGACGCGCTGACCCTGCCCATCGGCGACGACGGCGTGGTGGTCGGCGTCAACAACGAGGGGCAGCCCGCCATCCTCGGGGTGAACCGCCCCACGCCGTACGACATCGTGCTCATCGGCGGCCTGTGGACCGCGCAGGTCATGGCCCTGCGCTCCGCCGCCACAGGTGCCCGGGTCGCGGTGGAGACCGGGCGGCCTCAGGCCTGGATGCAGATGGTGCATGCCATGGGCGGTGGGCAGAACGGGTTGTCCGTGTACGACGTCGGGCGGGTGCCGCCGCAGGGTGCCTCCGCCGGTACGCCGGTGCTGGTGGTGCGGGACTGCGGTATGCGGCCCCCGCGCGGCCGGGTGGTGTCCGGTCCCTGGCAGTCCGTGCTGACCCTGCTGCCGTATCTCAGCCCCGTCGCGCCCCGGCTGCTGCGGCAGGCGCGGCTCGCCGGTATCCAGCGGGTCTCGCCGGACGAGGCGGCCGAACTCGGGCGCACGATGGGGCTGTCGCGGACCGAGGTGGAGTCGCTGCCGGGGCTGCCCGACGGCGTCACCCTGTGGTGTACCGACCGTGACCGGCAGTACGTGCTGACCCAACCCACCGACGCCGAGACCGGATTGTTGGGCACACCCCGACGGATGGACTGAACTGCCCTTTTCCGTCCCTTTTGTTCAGGGTGTTGTGCGCGATCGCACGGGGCGGACAGGTGTCTGCACGCGTGCCGTGACCTGGTGTGCGGGCGCGGAGAGGTGGGCGGGCCTGCCGAGGTGCGGCTCCTGGTGATTAGGCTGGGAGTGGGCGCGATGGCAGGACCCGTGAACCGGCGTCGGTGTCCCGGGGGGAGAGCCGGTGCTTCGGACCGCCCCGAACGACTACGGACGACTCGGTACGACACGACATGGTCGCCCCGGCACGGCATGAGGGTGCTCGACCACACCAGGAGGAACTGTGAGCAGCGATCGGGACGGGATGCGCGGGGGCTGGGACACACCCGGCGATGACCAGCCCGACGCGGAGGCCGTCGAGACCACCGGCGAGTTCACCATCGACTACGCTCCCCCCGCCTGGTACACGCAGAACGCGTCGGGAGCGGGCGGTACGGGTGCCGGTGGCACCGGCGGTACGGGAGGTGCCGGCGGCTTCGCCGGGTCCACCGGGTCCGCGGCTGCCGGCGACTCGGGCACTCCGGCGGCTCCCGGGCTGCCGTTCCCCACGACCGCGCCGGTACCGGGCCCGACACCGCCTCCGCCGGCCACCCCGCCGGTGGGTCCGCCCCCGCAGGGGACTCCGTTCATTCCGGCCCAGGGGCCTTCGTACGGTCCGGCGGAGGGAACTCCGTACGGCCCGGCGCAGGGCGCGTCGTTCACTCCGCCGCAGGGGACCTCGTACGCTCCCCCGGCCGGGCCTGCGCAGCCCGCGCCGCCGACCGGTGACCCCGTTCCGATGCCGCGGCTGCCCGAGGGCTTCGAGCCGCAACAGGCCCAGCCTGCCCAGCCGGAGGCGTCGGCCGCTTCGGGTGTGGTCGAGCCGGAGACGGACAACGGGGATCTGGAGAGCGGGGCGACCATGCGGTTCTCCTCCGTCGCCCTGAAGCGGCAGATGGCGGAGATCGCCGAGCGCGCCGGTGCCGCCGGAGAGCCGGCCGAGTCCGGGGATGAGGGCCCCGGTGGTGCCGAGGGCTCTGTCGACGCCGAGGGGTCCGGTGGTTCGGACGGTTCCCTCGGTGCCTCCGGGGCCGAGGGGCCCGTCGACAGGGAGGACGACGTCGACCGTGCCGGGACGTCCGGCGACGAGGACGGCGCCGAGGAGTCCGGTGGCGAGGCTGCCGCGCAGGACGGCTCGGTGGCGGAGTCCGCCGTTTCGGGGAGTTCCGCGTCCGACGCAACCGCCGCCGATGAGAAGACCGTGTCGGATGAGCCGGATGAGTCGGATGGGAGCGTTGCCGAGCAGGCCGCCGCTGAGGAGGGTGACTCCGAGAAGGCCGGCGCTGACGGGGGCGCCGCCGACGCCGTGCGTCCCGCCGGAGCGGAGGGCTCCGCCGACTCGGCGCAGTCCGATGCGCCGAAGCCCTCGGACGCCGGGGCCGCGGGCGTGACGGGCCCGGCCGGTGCGCCTCAGCCGGGTGCGGCGGACGACAGCGCACTGCCGGGTGACGGTACTGCGGACAGCGGTGCGTCGGACAGCGCGGCCCAGCACGCCGACGCCGCCCCCGCCCACCCCGGTACCCCGGAATCCGGCGCCCCGCAGCCCCACACGTCTCACCCCGCCCCGGGGCAGCCCGGCGGATACGGCTTCCCCCAGCCGGACGCCGCCCACCCCGGCGCCCAGCCCCCCGCGGCTCAGCCCGCTCCCGGCGCCCCCTACGCCGCCGTACCGCCCGCTCCCCCGGCCCCGCAGGGTGCCCAGCCTGGCTGGACGCCGCCCGCGCCGCAGAACGGGCTGCCCCCGCTGCCGCCCTCGTACCAGCCCGCCGCCCCGGCTGCCGCCGCCCAGTGGCCCGCACAGCCCGGGCAGCAGCCGGCCGCCGCCCCGCAGCAGCCCGGTCCGATGCCCGGTCAGCAGCCGCAGGCGAGCGGCGGTCAGGGTCCCGCCGGCATGCCCGGCCAGCAGCCGCCGTTCCAGCCGCAGGCCCCGCAGCCCGCGCCCGCCGCGTGGCACCAGCCGAACCAACCCGGCCAGGCCACCCCCGCCAACCAACCGGGTCAGCCGGGCGCGCCCGGCGCTCCGGTACCCGGCCCGCAGCCGGCCCCCAACGGCCCCACTCCCGGCCCCACGCCCCCGAGCGGTTACGGCTTCCCCCAGCCCGGCACCCCCACCCCACCGGCCCAGCCCGGCGGTTACGGATTCCCGCAGCCCCCGGCGCCCCAGCCGCACTCCAACGGTCCCACTCCGCCGAGCGGTTACGGATTCCCGCAGCCGGGCGTGCCCAACCCCGCGGCGCAGCCCGGCGGCTACGGTTTCCCTCAGCCGGGGAATCCCGACCCGCAGGCCCAGCAGGGCGGTTACGGGTTCCCGCAGCCGCCTCAGAACCCGGACGGTGCCCCCGGCGCTCCGCACGCCCCGGTCGACCCCCGCTCCGGTGCCGCGTGGCCGCAGCCCGTTCAGCATGATCAGCGGCAGCCGATCAACCCCGGTGCCGCGCCGCTCGGTTACACCGCCGCCGTGGAGCTGTCCTCGGACCGGCTGCTCAACAACAAGAAGCAGAAGGCGAAGAGCGGGCGGCCCGCGGCGGCGGGCGGCCGGTTCAAGCTCGGCGGCAAGAAGGAGGAGGCCGAGCGGCAGCGCAAGCTGGAGCTGATCCGCACGCCGGTGCTGTCCTGCTACCGGATCGCGGTCATCAGCCTCAAGGGCGGTGTCGGGAAGACCACGACCACCACCGCGCTCGGCTCCACCCTCGCCACCGAGCGGCAGGACAAGATCCTCGCCATCGACGCCAACCCGGACGCCGGTACGCTCGGGCGGCGGGTGCGCCGGGAGACCGGGGCCACCATCCGTGACCTCGTCCAGGCCATCCCGTTCCTCAACTCGTACATGGACATCCGGCGGTTCACCTCCCAGGCGCCCTCCGGTCTGGAGATCATCGCCAACGACGTGGACCCGGCCGTCTCGACCACGTTCAACGACGAGGACTACCGGCGCGCGATCGACGTGCTCGGCCGGCAGTACCCGGTCATCCTGACCGACTCGGGCACCGGTCTGCTGTACAGCGCCATGCGCGGGGTGCTCGACCTCGCCGACCAGCTCATCATCATCTCCACGCCGTCCGTGGACGGCGCGAGCAGCGCCAGTACCACGCTGGACTGGCTATCCGCCCACGGGTACGCCGACCTGGTCTCCCGCTCCCTCACCGTGATCTCCGGGGTCCGCGAGACCGGCAAGATGATCAAGGTCGAGGACATCGTGGCGCACTTCGAGACCCGCACCCGCGGTGTCATCGTCGTGCCCTTCGACGAGCATCTGGCGGCCGGCGCCGAGGTCGACCTCGACATGATGCGGCCGAAGACGCGTGAGGCGTACTTCAACCTCGCCGCGATGGTCGCCGAGGACTTCACCCGCCACCAGCAGGCGCACGGCCTGTGGACGAGCGACGGCAACCCGCCGCCGGTGGCCGCCCCGCCCATGCCGGGAGCGCCGATGCCGGGACAGCCCATGCCGGGACAGCCCATGCCGGGGCAGCCCATGCCGGAGCAGTTGTACGGCGCCGGGCAGCCGTATCCCCAGGCCCCCGGGCAGCCGTATCCCCCGGCCCCGGGTCAGCCGTACGCCCCGGCGCAGCAGCCGTACCCGCCCCAGCAGGGCCAGCCGCAGCCGTACCCGGGGGCGCCGCAGCAGCCGGGCTACCCGCAGACCGGACAGCCGCAGCCCCAGCCGCAGCCGCAGCCGGGGCAGCAGCCTCCACAGGCTCCCCCGGCTCCCCCCGCCCCGCCCCAGCAGTAAGAGGCCACGAGAAAGGGCGGCCGGTGCTCACCGCACCGGCCGCCCTTCTCGCTGTGACGAGCCTCGCTGGAACGACTCCCGCCGGAACGAGCGGCTACTCCTCCGCCGCCACGATCTCCCGGCACCGCTTCACATCGGCGGCCATCTGCTCCAGCAGGGCCTCCAGCGACTCGAACTTCGCCTGCCCGCGCACGTACGCGAGGAAGTCGACGGCGACGTGCAGGCCGTACAGGTCGAGGCCGACGCGGTCGATCGCGTACGCCTCCACCGTGCGCTCGGTGCCGTCGAACTGCGGGTTCGTGCCGACGGAGATCGCGGCCGGCATGGCCTCGCCCTGGGCGTGCAGGTATCCGGCGTACACGCCGTCGGCGGGGATGGCGGTGTGCGGGAGCGTCTCGACGTTGGCCGTCGGGAAGCCCAGTTCCCGGCCGCGCTGGGCGCCCCGGACGACGACGCCCTCCACGCGGTGCGGGCGGCCCAGGATCTCGCGGGCGCCCGCGACATCGCCCTCGGCGACCAGGCGGCGGGTCAGCGTCGAGGAGAACGGCTCGCCGCCGCCCGCCTCACCGGTGACGTACAGGTCGACGACCTCGACCTCGAAGTCGTAGATCCTGCCCTGCTCGATGAGGAACTCGACGTTGCCGGCCGCCTTGTGGCCGAAGCGGAAGTTGGGGCCCTCCACGACCGCCTTGGCGTGCAGCTTGTCCACCAGGACCTTCACCACGAAGTCGGCGGGCGAGAGCTTGGAGAACTCGGTGGTGAAGGGCAGGATGAGGCACGCGTCGACGCCCAGCTCGGTCATGAGTTCGGCGCGGCGGTGGTGCGGGGCGAGCAGCGGCGGGTGGCTGCCCGGGCGGACGACCTCGCTCGGGTGCGGGTCGAAGGTGACCACGACGGCCGGGACGCCGAGCTCGCGGGCCCGGTCGACGGCGTGCTGGATGATCAGCTGGTGACCGCGGTGGACGCCGTCGTAGGAACCGATGGTGACGACGCTGCGCCCCCAGTCCTCGGGGATGTCCTCCAAGCCACGCCAGCGCTGCACTGTGACCGCTCCTCGAACCCTTGTCCGTGTCTGTCTTGACCTCGTCGTGCAGGTCTAAGGGTGCCATGCCGGGTGCCCCGCGCCAGCATCGGCATGGGGGCTGTGACGGGGCGCACGTTCCCGCCGCGGCTCAGGCCGGTACGCGTACGCCCGCCAGGCTCTCGATCATGCGGCGGGCGCTGGGGCCGACCACGGCCGCCCAGTCGTCCGGGGTCTCGTTCAGCCAGCGGGCCATGCGGGCGGCGAAGCCGGGCACGTGCCGGCCGATGTCGACCAGGGCGCGGTCGAAACGGGTGGCGCCCTCGGGCGTGCGGACGAGGAGCAGGCCGGTGCGGTGGACCAGGCCGCGGGCCTCCTCCTCCCGGCCGCCGTGTTCCGTGGCCGCGTGCAGGACGGCGAGCAGGACGGACGGGTCCTCCTCCCGGGCGAGCAGGAACTCCAGCAGCTCGCGGCGGAACGGGCGGGAGGCGGGGGTGCCGGGGGCGGCGAGGACGGTGGCGAGGGCTGCCCGGAGGGGTTCGGGAGCGCCGTCGAGCAGACCGGTGACGAGGGGCAGCAGGGCCGGGCGGGCGGTGGGGCCCTGTTCGAGGCGGCGCCCGACGTGCCCGGCGACCTGGCCGGCGACGGGTCCGGCGGTCTCCGGGCGCAGCCGCAGCGCCTCCTGGACGAGCGCGGCGACCCGGCGGGCCAGGGCCGGGGTATCGACCTGGGTGAGGCCGCGCAGGACCGCTCCGGTCTCCGGGCCACCGGCGCCCGGGGCGCACAGGCGGACGCGGAAGGCTCCCAGGACCGGTTCCGGGTGCGTGGTCAGGGCCGGGACGAGGGCGCTGGGCGGGAACTGCGGGTCGCCGTCGGTGAAGTGGCGCAGGGCCGCGGGCAGGTGCCGGTCCCGGCTGCGCGGATCGCGGACCAGCAGGGCGAGGGCGGCGCCGTGCAGGGTCCGGTCGGCCGGGCGGGCGAGCAGGGTGAGGGCGGCGTAGCGCAGCAGCTCGCGGTCGGCGTCCGAGCGGGCGTGGGGGGCCGCGCGCAGGGCGAAGGCCACGGCCGCGACCCGGCGGGCGGGGCGCTCGTCGTGCGCCCAGCGGTCCACCGCCCGGCAGAGGGCCGACGGCTCCTCCTCGGCGAGGACGGCGAGCAGTTCGTCGGCACGCCGGTGCGCGCAGGCCATCAGCACCTCGGTGAGATCGTCCAGGGCGCCGTGCCGGTGGGTGTGCAGCAGCGCCTGCGCGGCGGTGGCCACGGTGGCGTGCGGGGTCGCGGGCAGTGGCCGCTCGTCCGTGAACCACCGGGTGAGCAGGGGCTGTACGACGGTGGGGGCGGCGGCGAGCAGTCCGGCGACGGCGTCCAGGTACCGGTCGCCTGCCGCGGGGGGCGCCGGGTCCGCCAGGACGAGGCGGCGCAGCAGGTCCAGGCGCTCGGTGTCGGGGACGGGCAGGCCGGTCCAGAAGGCGGGGCGGAAGTCGGCCGGTACGGGCCGCCGGGCGCCGTGCCAGGCGACGACACGGTCGGCGAGCAGGCGCAGCACCTCGGTGTACGGCGTCGCGTCCGGGACCTGGAGCAGGGTCCGGGCGAGCAGCCGGGCGGCCCACCAGGAGCCGGTGTCACGGTCGAGAGCGTCGACCAACTCCCGTAGCCGTAGGGACAGTTGACCGGTTCCCTGCTGACGGGCGAGGAGCAGCAGCGCCTGGACGACGGGTCCGACGCGATGGTGCGGCACCGGGCGGGGGGCGCTCGGCTCGCCGACGCGGTGCACCAGGGCCCGCAGCGCCGCGTCCAGGTCCAGGTGCGTGCCCTGGATCCAGTCGGCCAGTTCCTCGTGGGCGAAGCGGTAGCCGGTACCGGCCGGCACGAGGAGGCCCTCGGTCAGCACGGCGGAGGCCCAGCCGGTACCGCCGCCGAGCCGGGCCGGGGCGGGGCCCCAGGGGAACACCGCCTCGAACGACTCCCCGTCCAGCGCCCCCTGCCCCGGCCCGAGGCTGCGCCGGGCGGCCTCGTGCACCTGCCCGGCCACCCGCGCCGCCAGCCGCCGCACGGCCGTTCCGCGCAGACCGCCGGCGGCGGCCAGGCGGACCGCGATGCGCAGGCACATCAGATCGAGGTAGGCGGCGAACACGTCGTGCCGGTCGAGGGGCCCGATGACCGGCGCGTCGGGTACGGCGGCCCGCACCTCGGACAACAGCCGCAGCACGAGCGGATGCCGCGCGTCCCGCTCACCGAGCGCACCCTCCGGAATCCCGTACCGCACCCGAGCCCACCGCGCCTCACCGATCGTGAAGTCCCCGATCCGCAGACAGGGCGGAAGGGGGTCGGTGGCGGGGGTGAGGGGGGCTTCTCCGGGGGCGCCGGGAACGCCGGGAACGCCGGGGACCGACTCGGCGGGTGCGGGGGATGCCTGGGGTGGGATCGCGGGGGTGCGAGGGCACTCGCCGGGAACGCCGGGGACCGACTCGGCGGGTGCGGGGGATGCCTGGGGTGGGGTCGCGGGGGTGCCGGGCGTGCGGTGCGATGCCGGGCTGTCGGCCGGGGAGGCGAGGCGGGCCGGGGGGTGGTGCGGCTCGGGGCTGCCCGCCGGGAAGGCAAGGCGAGGCAGGGGGACCCGCGGCTCGGCGCCGTCGGGCGAGGCACCGGGCGAGGGCGCGCGGCCGGCGTCACCGTGCGGCAGCACGGCCGGTCCGGCTGAGCCCGGGGGCACAGCCGGAGGGCCGGCCGGTGCGCTGTGCAGCGGCTCACCGCCGCCCGCTGGGGCCGCAGAGCCAGCCGACGCGCACACCGCACCCACACCGCCCGCCTCAACCGCAGGCCCAGCCGACGCGTACACGGCACCAGCGCCGTCCGCCCGAGCCGCGGAGTCGGCCGGCGCACGGTCCGGACCGGCGTCGCTCGTCGGGACCCCGGCTCCGGGCTCCGTCGCCGGAAGCTCGCCGCCGCCCGCCGGAACCCTGTGGTCAGGCGGCGTTCGCACCGGCTCCCCCGGGGCGCCCGGCACGTGGAGGACGGCCGGTGGGAAGGCCCGGCCGGTGCGTTCCCAGTGTTCCTCCCGGCAGGCCACCACCAGGCGGGTTCCTGTCTCGGTCAGCCAGGTGGCCGTGCCCTGGGCCCAGGCGGACAGACGGTCGGCGAGGGCGGGGGGCATCTCCTCGGGGCAGTCCAGGAGGAGCAGCAGCGGGCGGCCGGCCCGGACGGCGAGGCGGGCCACGCGCTCGGGGGTGATGTCGCCGAGGTCTTCGGCTCGGCCGGAGCGGGAGGCGGCGATGATCCGGGCGGCACGCGCCAGGGCGCGGTGGGCCACGTCGGCCACCGAGCCGTCGGTGCCCCTCAGGCCGGCGCCGCGCAGCCACAGCGTGGGGGCCGGCCGCTCACCTCCGGCACGACGGGCGGCGAGCGCCGCGAGTTCCGTCGTACGACCGCTGCCCGGCGCGCCGACGAGGCCGAGCACGGGCCGGTCGCCGGTGGCGAAGTCGGCCACCTCCCCGGTGATGCCGGGGCGTTCGACCGGCTCGACGGTGCCCGGGGGGCCGTCCTGCCCGACCGAGGTCGTGGTCAGCTGGAGGATGCCGGCGAGGTTGAGGTCGGCGCCGTACGCGGGCACGGTGGCCGCGTTGCGGGCGAGCAGGTCGGCGAGGGCGCCGTCGGCGGGCCGCAGCGGCACCGCGAAGCCCGCGTCGCGCTGGGCGCTGTGCAGGGCGGTGCCGAGGACGCCGACGACCGCGCCGGTGCGCGCGTCGAGCACCGGTCCGCCGGCCGCGCCGCCGCCCAGCCGGAGCGCGTCCCGGCCGGCCGTGCCGATGGCCAGTTCCAGCGCGTCGTCCAGGAGGTGGAAGCGGTCCGTGGCGGTGTACGTCACCTGCGTGGCGGCCAGCACCCGCGCCTCGCGCCAGCAGCCGGCGGCGACCTGGACATAGGTGCCGGCGTCGATCCGCTCCCGCACGGTCAGCGGCAGCGGCTCCACGCCGAGGCCCTCGGTGCGCACCAGGGCGAGGCCGAGACCGGGCAGTGCGGTGACCGCGTCGGGGCCGACCACGCAGGTACGGTCGCCGCCGGCGTGCAGCACCAGCCGGGGCAGGCCGTCGACAGCCTCGTGGCTGGTGAGCAGGGTGCCCTCGTGATCGGCGAGGAAGCCGAGTCCGCGCGGGCGGCCGGCCAGGTCCCGGATGCGGACGAGGGCGGCGTCGCAGCGGCCGGTCCCGGCGCCCGCGCCCGTGTCGTCGGCCGGGGTGGTGGCCAGGGCACGGTCAGCCGGACCCGCGCCCGGCCCACCAGCGGCGCACTCCTCGTCCACGCGCGCCCCGGACGGCCGTACCCCGTAGGCGCCGTGCCCGCCCGCGCGCTCCCCCTCGGCCCGCTCCTCGAACGGCCGCTCTTCGCCCCCGTGCCCCCGGCGCCCGCTTCCGCCCCGCGGGCCCCGTTCCGTCATGGTCGTACCTCCCCGCCCGTCCCCGTGCCCTGGTTCCGACGGTAGGCGCGGGATGATCGGCGGGACAGATCACGTGGTGAACGCGCCCCCTTCCGCTCCCCCGGTTCACTCCGAGCGCCTGCCCGGACGGGTGAATGGACGGAAGTCGCTGGATAACCCTAGGGGTGGGGGAACCGAGGGGGGACCGTGGAGCGGCGGCAGGACCGACCCCGTGTGGCCGGCCGCCGCTCCACGGCAGACAGCCGGCCCACGGGGGACGGCCACTCCACGGCGGACAGCCGATCCGTGCGGGCCCGTCCTCGGGGCTCACAGCTCGGCCTTCAGGGGCTCAGAGCCTCAGGGCCTCAGACCCTCAGCCGAAGACCGCCAGGCTCTTCGCCTTGCCCCGGTGTTCCTCGACCAGCGCGAGGAAACGGCCCTCGGTGTCGAACACGGCGACGGGACCGGCTCCCGCGTACTCGTCGGGGATCTCCAGCCGGACGCCGTTCAGCAGCAGCCGGGACCGCCTGGCGTCGACCTCCCAGCGCGGGAACGCCGCGGTGGCGGCCTCGGCGATCGGCATCACGGTCAGCTCCTGCTGGAGCTGGTCCAGCGTCTTCGCCGCGTCCAGCTTGTACGGGCCGACGCGGGTGCGGCGCAGCGCGGTGAGGTGGCCGCCGACGCCGAGGTCGGCGCCCAGGTCGCGGGCGAGGGCGCGGATGTAGGTGCCGGAGGAGCAGACCACCGACACCACCAGGTCGAGCACGGGCGTGCCGTCCTCGGCGACCGCGTCCCGGACGTCGTACACCGTGAAGGAGGAGATGGTGACCGGCCGGGCGGGGATCTCGAAGTCCTCGCCCTCACGGGCCCGCTTGTACGACCGTACGCCGTCGATCTTGATGGCGCTGACCTTGGACGGCACCTGCATGATGTCGCCGGTCAGCTTGGCGATGCCCGCGTCGATGGCGTCCCGGGTCACCTTGGAGGCGTCGGCGGACGAGGTGATCTCGCCCTCGGCGTCGTCGGTGAGGGTGTTCTGGCCCAGGCGGACCGTGCCCAGGTACTCCTTCTCGGTGAGCGCCAGGTGCCCGAGGAGCTTGGTGGCGCGCTCGACCCCGAGGACCAGGACGCCGGTCGCCATCGGGTCGAGGGTGCCGGCGTGGCCGACGCGGCGGGTCCTGGCGATCCCGCGCATCTTGGCGACCACGTCGTGCGAAGTGAAGCCCGACGGCTTGTCGACGATGACGAGGCCGTCGGGCGCGGTGTGCTTCTGGGTCATTCGGTGGCGTCGCCGTCCGTGTCGCTGTCGTCGTCCGCCGGCTTGCGGTACGGGTCGGCGCCGGCGGCGTACGTGGCGCCCGTGGCCGCCTCGCGCACCTTCTCGTCGGACTGCCGGGCCTTGTCGAGGAGGTCCTCGATGGTCCGGGCGGTGTCCGGCAGGGCGTCCGCCACGAAGGTCAGGGTGGGCGTGAACTTCACCCCGGCCGCGCGCCCCACCTCGGAGCGCAGGATGCCCTTGGCGCTCTCCAGGCCGGCGGCTGCCGCCTTCCGCTCCTCCTCGTCGCCGTAGACCGTGTAGAAGACGGTCGCCTCCCGGAGGTCACCCGTGACCCGGGTGTCCGTGATGGTGACGTGTGAGCCGAGCCGCGGGTCCTTGATCCCGCGCTGCAGCTTCTGGGCCACCACCTCCCGGATGAGGTCCGCCAGCCTTTTAGCCCGCGCGTTGTCGGCCACTGGTCCGTCTCCCGTTCTTTCTCTTGCTTGCGTTTCGTGGTCAGTCGTCGTCGCCGTGGAAGCGCCGTCGCACGGACAGCAGTTCCACCTCGGGGCGGCCGGCGACCAGCCGCTCGCACCGGTCCAGTACGTCGGTGAGGTGCGCCGCGTCGCCGGAGACCGCGGCGAGGCCGATGACCGCCCGCCGGTGGAGGTTCATGTGGTCCACCTCGGCCGCGCTCACGGCGTACTTCCGCTGGAGTTCGGCGACGATCGGGCGGACGACGGAGCGCTTCTCCTTCAGCGAGTGGACGTCGCCGAGGAGGAGGTCGAAGGACAGAGTCCCCACGTACATGTGCAACCGGTTCACCCGCCGGTACGGGATCGATGGCCCCGGATCCGTGCGGCCGGGGACATCAAGAACCGTACCCCGTACCCGCCGGTGGCTCGACAGGGTTTCGGTGCGGTGGGCCGGACCGGCACCCGGGCGGAAAACGGCGTGCTGGCCGACGGGACCGCAGTCCCGCCGGCCAGCACGAACCACAGGCGTTACACCCGCGGCTTCTCCCGCATCTCGTACGTCGCGATGACGTCGTCGACCTTGATGTCGTTGAAGTTGCCGAGGTTGATACCGCCCTCGTAGCCTTCGCGGATCTCGGTGACGTCGTCCTTGAAGCGACGCAGGCCCTCGATGTTGAGGTTCTCCGCGACCACCTTGCCGTCTCGGATGAGGCGGGCCTTGGTGTTGCGGCGCACCTCGCCGGAGCGGATGAGGACACCGGCGATGTTGCCCAGCTTGGACGACTTGAAGACCTCGCGGATCTCCGCCGTACCCAGCTCGACCTCTTCGTACTCCGGCTTGAGCATGCCCTTGAGGGCCGCCTCGATCTCCTCGATCGCCTGGTAGATGACCGAGTAGTACCGGACGTCCACGCCCTCGCGCTCGGCCATCTGCGCCGCGCGGCCGGCCGCGCGGACGTTGAAGCCGATCACGATGGCGTCCGAGCCCATCGCCAGGTCGATGTCGGACTCCGTGACCGCACCGACGCCGCGGTGCAGGACGCGGATGTCGACCTCTTCGCCGACGTCCAGCTGGAGCAGGGAGGACTCCAGGGCCTCGACCGAACCAGAAGCGTCACCCTTGATGATCAGGTTCAGCTGCTGGACCTCGCCGGCCTTGAGCACCTTGTCCAGGTCCTCCAGGGACACGCGGCGCGTGCGCTTCGCGAAGGCCGCGTTGCGCTCGCGGGCGGCGCGCTTCTCCGCGATCTGGCGGGCCGTTCGGTCCTCCTCGACCACGAGGAAGTTGTCGCCGGCGCCCGGGACGTTGGTCAGACCCAGGACCTGGACCGGCGTCGACGGGCCTGCCTCGGCCACGTTGTTGCCGTTGTCGTCGAGCATGGCGCGCACGCGACCGTAGGCGTCGCCCACGACCATCGTGTCGCCGACCCGCAGCGTGCCTCGCTGGACGAGGACCGTCGCCACGGCACCACGGCCGCGGTCGAGACGGGACTCGATCGAGATGCCCTGCGCGTCCTGGTTCGGGTTGGCCCGCAGGTCGAGCGAGGCGTCGGCCGTGAGGATCACGGCCTCCAGCAGCGAGTCGATGTGCAGACCCTGCTTGGCGGAGATGTCGACGAACATGGTGTCGCCGCCGTACTCCTCGGCCACCAGGCCGTACTCGGTCAGCTGACCGCGCACCTTGGTCGGGTCCGCGCCCTCGACGTCGATCTTGTTGACCGCGACGACGATCGGCACGTCGGCCGCCTTGGCGTGGTTGAGCGCCTCGACCGTCTGCGGCATGACGCCGTCGTTGGCCGCGACGACCAGGATCGCGATGTCGGTCGACTTCGCACCACGGGCACGCATGGCGGTGAACGCCTCGTGACCCGGGGTGTCGATGAAGGTGATCTTGCGCTCTTCGTCGTTGACCTCGGTCGCGACCTGGTAGGCACCGATGTGCTGGGTGATGCCGCCGGCCTCGCCCGCGATGACGTTCGTCTTGCGGATGGCGTCGAGCAGTCGCGTCTTACCGTGGTCGACGTGACCCATGACGGTCACGACCGGCGGACGGACGACCAGGTCCTCGTCGGAGCCCTCGTCCTCGCCGAACTCGATGTCGAAGGACTCGAGCAGCTCGCGGTCCTCCTCCTCCGGGCTGACGATCTGAACCGTGTAGTTCATCTCGCCGGCGAGGAGCTGGAGGGTCTCGTCGGAGACGGACTGGGTCGCGGTGACCATCTCGCCGAGGTTCATCATGACCGCGACGAGGGACGCCGGGTTGGCGTTGATCTTCTCCGCGAAGTCGGTGAGCGACGCGCCGCGGGAGAGACGGATGGTCTCGCCGTTGCCGCGCGGCAGCATCACGCCGCCGACGCTCGGGGCCTGCATGGCCTCGTACTCCTGGCGACGCTGCCGCTTCGACTTGCGGCCACGACGCGCCGGACCGCCGGGACGGCCGAAGGCGCCCTGCGTGCCACCACGGCCACCGGGACCGCCGGGACGGCCGCCGAAGCCGGGACGGCCACCGCCGCCACCGCCGGGACCGCCGCCGAAGCCGCCGCCACCACCGGGACGACCGGCGAAGCCGCCGCCACCGCCCGGACGGGCACCGCCGCCGCCACCGGGACGGCCGGCGAAGCCACCGCCACCGGGACGACCGCCGCCGCCGCCGGGACGACCGGCACCGGCCGGGCCGCGACCGCCGCCGGGGCCGGGACGCGGGCCGGCAGCGGGACGCTGCGGCATCATGCCGGGGTTCGGACGCGGACCGGCCGGGCCGGGACGCGGACCGCCCTGCGGACGGGGCATGCCCGCCGGGGACGGACGGTTGCCGCCGGGAGCCTGCGGACGCGGACCGCCGCCCTGGGCGCCGGGCGCCTGCGGACGGGGACCGGCGCCGGGGGCACCGCCGGGGCCGGGACGCGGACCGCCCTGCGGGCGCGGGGCCTGCGGACGGGCCATGCCGGCGTTGCCACCGGAGGTGAAGGGGTTGTTGCCCGGGCGCGGACCGGCCGGACGGGCACCGGGACGCGCGGCCTGGCCACCGGGGCGGGCACCGCCCTGGCCCGGACGGGAACCCTGGCCCTGGCCGGGGGCCGGACGGGCGCCACCGGGCTTCGGGGCACCGGGACGGGCGCCGGGACGCGGACCCTGGGCGGCCGGAGCCTGCGGGGTCTGCGCGGCCGGGGCCGGCGGAGCGGTGAACTCCGGGGCGGCCGGGGCCGGACGCGGCGCGGGCTTGGGACCGGGCACCGGGCGCGGGCCCGGGGCCGGTGCCTGTGCGGGCGCCGAGGGGGCCGACGGGGCGGCCGGCTGCTGGGCAGCGGGCGCCGTCGGAGGCTTGGGGGCCGCCGGCCTCGGGGCCGGGGCAGCCGGACGTGCCGCCTGCGCCGGAGAGGGCGCGGCGGGCCTGGGGGCGGCCTTGCGCGGGGCGGACTTGCCGTTGCCACCGCCCTGGAAGGCGTCGGTCAGCTTGCGTACAACCGGCGCTTCGATGGTCGAAGACGCCGAACGGACGAATTCACCGAGTTCCTGGAGCTTGGCCATGACGACCTTGCTCTCGACACCGAACTCCTTGGCGAGTTCGTAGACCCGGACCTTAGCCACTTCGCTCCTTTGAGGTCCGGGTGAAGCCGGACCGTCGCTAGTTCATGGGCGTACTCATCGCGTACTCATCGAGTGCTCATCGCAATCTCGACCTGCTTTCGACTCGCGAGGTACCAGACCGCACGGGGTTCCGTGCGGCTTGTCTTACGGCGTTGCCTGCTCGGCAACTGTTGTCTGCTCGACGTATCGGCGCAACGCCTTTGTGTCGAGCGGTCCCGGGACGCGCAGTGCCCGCGGGAACGCCCGGCGGCGTACCGCCTGGTCGAGACAGACCAGGGCGGGGTGCACGTACGCACCCCGGCCGGGCAGCGTACCGCGAGGATCGGGGACGCAGGCGTCCTCGATCATCACGATCCGCAGGAGATCGTTCTTGGCCGCCCGCTCCCGGCACCCCACACAGGTGCGCTCAGGGCATGCTCGGGCGTGCGTCCGGCCAGACACAGCTAAGTCTACCTCCCCGTACCGACCTCACCCCTTTGGGGCAAGAATCGAACGGCTGTTGTCGTGATCTGAGCGCCGAACGGCTTGGATCTATTCCCTCCGGCGCCCCGATCGGCTCCCCGGTCTACTCCCCGGCCTGCTCGGTGTCGGGCCGGATATCGATCCGCCAGCCGGTCAGCCGGGCCGCCAGGCGGGCGTTCTGGCCCTCCTTGCCGATCGCCAGCGACAGCTGGTAGTCCGGCACGGTCACCCGGGCGGACCGGGAGGCCAGGTCCACGACCTCCACCTTGCTCACCCGAGCGGGTGACAGGGCGTTCGCGACCATCTCCGCCGGGTCGTCCGACCAGTCGACGATGTCGATCTTCTCGCCGTTCAGTTCGCCCATCACGTTGCGCACCCGGCCGCCCATGGGGCCGATGCAGGCGCCCTTGGCGTTCAGGCCCGAACGGGTGGACCGTACGGCGATCTTGGTGCGGTGACCGGCCTCACGGGCGATGGCCGCGATCTCCACCGAGCCGTCGGCGATCTCCGGCACCTCCAGGGCGAAGAGCTTCTTCACCAGGTTCGGGTGCGTACGGGAGAGGGTGACGGACGGCCCGCGCACGCCCTTGGCCACCCGGACGACGTACGACCTCAGGCGCATGCCGTGCGAGTAGCTCTCGCCGGGCACCTGCTCCTGCACCGGCAGGATGGCCTCCAGCTTGCCGATGTCCACGAGCACGTTCTTCGGGTCGCGGCCCTGCTGGACCACACCGGTGACGATGTCGCCCTCGCGGCCGGCGTACTCGCCGAGCGTCGCGTCGTCCTCGGCGTCGCGCAGCCGCTGGAGGATCACCTGCTTGGCGGTGGTGGCGGCGATGCGGCCGAAGCCGGACGGGGTGTCGTCGAACTCGCGGGGCTCCTGCCCCTCGGCGAGGTCCTCGGGGTCCTCCTTCGCCCACACGGTCACATGCCCGGTCTCCCGGTTGAGCTCCACGCGCGCGTGTCGGCGGCTTCCCTCGGTGCGGTGGTAGGCGATGAGGAGGGCCGACTCGATCGCCTCGACCAGCAGGTCGAAGGAGATCTCCTTCTCCCGAACCAAGCCCCGCAGGGCGCTCATGTCGATGTCCACGGCTACGCCTCCTCCTCTTCCTTCATGTCCTTCTCGCCGGCCGTGCCGGCGCTGTCCTTGCGGTTGAACTCGACCTGCACACGCGCCTTGGCGATCTCCGGGAAGCCGAGTCTGCGGGCGGTGGCCTTGCGGCCCTTCACGCCGGGCACCTCGACGTCGACGCCCTCGTCGTCGACCTTCAGGATCCGCGCGACCAGCTCGGCGCCCTCCGTGAGCTGGAACTTCACGAGCCGGTCGGTGGCGCGCACGAAGTGCCGGTGCTCGGTGAGGGGGCGCTCCGCGCCGGGGGTTCCGACCTCCAGGTCGTACGCCGCGTCACCCATCGCGTTCGTCTCGTCCAGCTTCGCCGAGAGCGCGCGGCTCACATCGGCGATGGCGTCCAGATCCGCCCCGGCGTCGGAGTCGACGACCACCCGCAGCACCCGCTTGCGTCCGACGGAGTCCACGGCGATCTCTTCGAGGTCCAGCCCCTGGGAGGTGACGAGCGGTTCCAGCAGCTCTCGCAGCCTCTCGCTCTGGGTGGTGCTCATCCGGGTGACTCCTCGGCCGCGTGTGCTGTTGTGGGATGGGTCGCGTGTCTGATCAAAGGGTACTGCCTCCGACAGGGGCCGGTTCGCATCAGAGGTCCGGGGTGGTTCGCGGGCCGGTGCGGTCGGCCGTCGAGCCGGTGACACGAGGCGGAGGGACTCGCGGGTACCGTGATCAACGGCGGGTCGGCGTTCCCGCCCGTGTGTTCGTACGAGCCCCCGAGGACGTCAGCCGTGCCGTACCCCCCGCCCTCGCGCGTGCCCTCGGGGCCGCGCAGAAGAACCCTGCTCGCCTCGGCCGCCGGCGGCGCCCTGCTGACGGGCTGCTCGGCCGGGCCGGAGTCCGGCGACGACGGTCCGTCGGCCACGCAGCGGGCACGCGCGCGTGCGGCGCGGGACAGCCGGGGGCTGCTGGCACGGTACGACGCCGTGCTCGCCGCGCACCCCGGCCTGGCGGACCGGCTGCGCCCGCTGCGGGCCCAGGTCGCGGCGCACGCGGCGGCCTTCACGGACGGTACGGCGCCCACGGCTTCCGCCACGGCCACCGCCTCCACCGCTCCCGTCCCGGCCGGCGAGAAGGACGCCGTCGCCGGGCTGGCCGCCGCCGAGCGCGCCCTCGCCGACCGGCGCGCC
This sequence comes from Streptomyces canarius, assembly GCF_014650735.1. NCBI lineage: Bacteria > Bacillati > Actinomycetota > Actinomycetes > Kitasatosporales > Streptomycetaceae > Streptomyces > Streptomyces canarius. Next base: position 159,913 of record NZ_BMVN01000017.1, on the reverse strand, counting down.
AAGGACCTGCTGGAGGCGCCGGGCGAGCTGGCGCGGCTGCTGGCGTCGGTCGCCGCGGCCGGGGCCGCGCACGCGTACCTGCTGACGGAGGGAGCCAGGTGAGCGACGGGACCGAGCAGGACGGGACGGCCGAGCTGACCGCCTTGCAGGCCGCGCTGGCGGCGGAGCACGCGGCCGTGTACGGGTACGGCGTCGTGGGCGGACGGATCGGCGAGCGGCGCCGGACGGAGGCGCGGTCGGCGTACGACGCCCACCGCGCGCGCCGGGACGCGCTGGTGCGCGCCGTACGCGACCTGGGCGGCGCACCGGTCGCCGCGAGCGCCGCGTACGCGCTGCCGTTCCCGGTCGAGGACGGGGCGGGCGCGCTGCGGCTGGCCGCGCGGCTGGAGGAGCGGGTGGCCGGCGTCTACTCGGACCTGGTGCGGGCCACGACCGGCGCGCGGCGGGCCGACGCGGCCGGGGCGCTGCGCGAGGCCGCGGTGCGGGCGGTGCGCTGGAGCGGGGGGAGCGTAGCCTTCCCTGGTCTGGCCGAGCGGTCCGGCGAACGGACGGGCGCGGCCGGCACGGCACCGTCGCCGTCCGGTTCGCCGGCGCGTTGACCGCCGGCCGGGCGGGCCGGGGCCACTGCCCGGACAGCCCGTGACGGCGGGACGGGACGGCACCGGACACGATCGGGAACAGGACCAGGACGGGAGACTCGGGCGGGGTCCCGGCAGCACAGGACACGAAGGGAACGACTCGCGCATGGCTTTCGAACCGCCGCAGCGCCTGGTGCGCGCGCTCGGTGAGACGGCACCGGCCGGGGACGACTGGCTGGCGCGGCTGCCCACGGCGGCCGAACGGGCCGTCGCCCGGCGCGAGTTGACCGTCGAGCGGGTACAGGTGCCGGGCGGGCGCAGCAGCCTGGTGGTGCTGGTACGGCGGGCGGACGGCACCCCGGCCGTGCTGAAGCTGGCGCCGCCCCGGGCCCGCCCGGAGAGCGAGCGGGCGGCGCTGGCGCACTGGGGCGGGCTGGGCGCCGTACAGCTGCTGGAAGCCGGGGCGGAGGACGGGGCGCTGCTGCTGGAGCGGCTGCACCCGGATGTGTCGGTGCGGTCGCTGCCGGAGGCGAAGGCGCTGCTGGAGGCGGCGGGGACGCTGCGCAGGCTGTGGGTCGCGCCGCCGTCCGGGCATGTCTTCGAGACCGTCGCCGAGCGGACCGGGCGGCAGGCGGTGGCGATGCGGGCGGGCGCCGGGACCGATCCGGAGGCGGCCCCGCTGGTGGAGGCGGCCCTCGCCGCCCGTACGGAGTTGCTGGCCGCGCCGCCCGAGCAGTTGCTGCTGCACGGCACGTTCCGGCAGAGCAAGGTGCTCTCCGGGGAGCGGATGCCCTGGCTGGCGGTGGGCCCGGACCCGGTGGTCGGCGAGAGCGCCTTCGACCTGGCGCGGCTGGTGCGGGACCGGGTGGAGGACCTGATCGCGGCGCCGTCCGGGCCGTCCACCACCCGGCGCCGGATCAAGCGGCTCGCCGAGTCGCTGGAGGTCGACCAGGAACGGCTGCGGGGCTGGACGCTGTTCCGGGCGGTGGAGTCCGGGGTACGGGCCCGACGGGTCGGCCGCGAGAAGGACGCGGAGCTCCTGCTGGAGTTCGCGAGCTGGCTCTAGCCGAACACGGCCGGGGGCGCCCGCCGGCACGACCAGGCGCGGTGAGCCCGCCGGCACGGCCAGGGACTGGAGAGCCCGCGGCACGGCCAGGCTGAGGGCACGTGAGCCGTGGCGGCCGGGGTGCCTGTCTCGGCGGCCGTCACTGGGACGAAGAGCCCACCAGCACGACCGAGGACGGTGAACCCGCCAGCACGGCCAAGGACGGAGAGCCCGCGGCACGGCCGAGGACGGAGAGCCCGCGGCACGGCCGAGGACGGAGAGCCCACCGACACGGCCAGAGCGGAGGGCACGTGAGCCGTGGCGGCCGGAGTGCCTGCCTCGGTGGCCGTCGCCTGGGTCGTCACCGAACGCACGGGACGGCCCCGGGCTGAGCCCGGGGGTCCCTCACCGCTGCTGTCTGCCGCTACTGGGCGGTCAGGCGGGCGATCGCTTCCTCGACCGTCAGTTCCTCGCGCTCGCCGGTCTTGCGGTCCTTCAGCTCCAGGACGCCCTCGCCGGCGCGGCGGCCGGCGACCAGGATCTGCGGGACGCCGATCAGCTCCGCGTCGGTGAACTTCACGCCCGGGGAGACCCCGGCCCGGTCGTCCACCAGGACGCGGACGCCCGCGGCGGCGAGCTTCTCGGAGACGTCGAGGGCCAGCTCGGTCTGGAGCGCCTTGCCGGCGGCGACGACGTGCACGTCGGCCGGGGCGATCTCCTTGGGCCAGACCAGGCCGTGCTCGTCGGCGGTCTGCTCGGCGAGCGCGGCGACGGCGCGGGAGACACCGATGCCGTAGGAGCCCATGGTGACGCGGACCGGCTTGCCGTTCTGGCCGAGGACGTCCAGCTTGAGGGCGTCGGTGTACTTGCGGCCCAGCTGGAAGATGTGGCCGATCTCGATGGCGCGGTCCAGCTTCAGGCCGGTGCCGCACTTGGGGCAGGGGTCGCCCTCCTGGACCACCACGACGTCCACGTACGCGTCGACCTCGAAGTCCCGGCCGGCGACGACGTTCTTGGCGTGCGTGTGCTCCTTGTTGGCGCCGGTGATCCAGGCGGTGCCGGGGGCCACGCGCGGGTCGGCGATGTAGGTGACCTTCTCGCCCAGGCCCTGCGGGCCGACGTAGCCTCGGACCAGGTCGTCGCGCTCGGCGAAGTCCGCCTCGGTGACCATCTCGACGGCGGCCGGGGCGAAGTGCGCCTCGACCTTGCCCAGGTCCACCTCGCGGTCCCCGGGCACGCCGACGGCGACGATCTCGCCGTCCACCTTGACCAGCAGGTTCTTCAGCGTGGCGGAGGCCGGGACGCCGAGCGAGGCGGCCAGCGTCTCGATGGTCGGGGTGTCGGGGGTCGGGATCTCCTCGGCGGCGGGCACGCCGGAGGCGTCCACCGGCTCCAACGCGTACGTGATCGCCTCCGTGTTGGCGGCGAAGTCGCAGTTCGGGCAGTCGGCGAAGGTGTCCTCGCCGGCCTCGGCCGGGGCGAGGAACTCCTCGGACTTGGAGCCGCCCATGGCGCCGGCGGTGGCCGCGACGATGCGGTAGTCGAGGCCGAGGCGCGCGAAGACGCGCCGGTAGGCCTCGCGGTGCAGGGCGTAGGACCGGCCGAGGCCCTCGTCGTCCAGGTCGAAGGAGTACGAGTCCTTCATCAGGAACTCGCGGCCGCGCAGGATGCCGGCGCGGGGCCGGGCCTCGTCACGGAACTTGGTCTGGATCTGGTAGAGGATCACCGGCAGGTCCTTGTAGGACGTGCACTGGTCCTTGACCAGGAGGGTGAAGATCTCCTCGTGGGTGGGGCCGAGGAGGTAGTCGCCGCCCTTGCGGTCCTTGAGCCGGAACAGCTCCTGGCCGTACTCGTCCCAGCGGCCGGTGGCCTCGTAGGGCTCACGCGGCAGCAGCGCGGGCAGCATGACCTCCTGGGCGCCGATGGCGTCCATCTCCTCGCGGACGACGCGCTCGACGTTGGCGAGGACCTTCTTGCCGAGGGGCAGCCAGCTCCAGATGCCGGCGGCCGTGCGGCGGACGTAGCCGGCGCGGACGAGGAGCTTGTGGCTGAGGACCTCGGCGTCCGCCGGGTCGTCGCGCAGCGTCTTCGCCATCAACTGGGACATGCGCTGGACCGGTGCGTTGGCCATGGTTCTCTTACTCCTGCCGGGAAACGGTGATGGCATGGAGGTTAGCCGGGCCGCCTGTGCCGGTGGAAATCGGTTATCGCCTGCGCAGCGGCAGCGGGGCGCCCATCACGGCGTACGGCCTCGGCGCGCTCGGGAAGTGGACCCGGCGGGCGAGGTCGACGTAGCCGAGGGAGTGGTAGAGGCCGCGGGCGGGGCTGTCGGTGTCGATCGCGGAGAGGATCGAGCGGGGTTCGTCGGCGGTGTCGGTGATGGTGGTGATCAGGCGCCGGCCGATGCCGCGGTTCTGGTGGTCGGGGTGGACGTGCAGTTCGGTGATGACGAAGGAGTCGTCCAGCCAGAAGTCGTTGCCGCCCGCGCGCAGGTAGGGCTCGACGACGGTGGACCACCAGTGGTTTCGGCTGTTGGGCATGCCGTAGACGAAACCGACGAGCCGTCCCCGGACGGTGGCGCCGTAGGCGCGCGCGCCGCGGTACTGCATGTGCCGCTGGACGATCTGGCGGCGTACGGCGACTTCGTCCGGGCCGAGTCCGAAGGCGACGGCTTGGACGGCCAGGGCCTCGTCCACGTGGGCGGTGAGGTCCAGGGAGCCGATCACGAGGTCCATGCCGGGAGCGTACAGGGCGGTCAGAAGAGCACGCTCATGAAGGCTCCCACCTCGTGGAAGCCCACCCTGCGGTACGTCCTGCGCGCCGCGGTGTTGAAGTCGTTCACGTACAGGCTGACCACCGGGGCCACATCGGCCAGGGCGTAGCGCAGGACGGCCGCCATGCCGGGGGCCGCCAGGCCCCTGCCCCGGTACTCGGGGGCCACCCACACGCCCTGGATCTGGCAGGCATGGGGGGTGGCCGCGCCGATCTCCGCCTTGAACACGACCCGGCCCTGGTCGTCGACGCGGGCGAAGGAGCGGCCGGAGCCGACGAGTTCGGCGACCCGGGCCTGGTAGAGCAGGCCGCCGTCGCCGGCGAGGGGCGAGACGCCGACCTCCTCGGTGAACATCGCCACGCACGCCGGCATGATCGTCTCCATCTCGTCCTTGCGGACGCGGCGGACGTAGGGGTCCGGGGCGATGTCGGCCGGCATGCGGTCGGTGACCATCAGCGGCTGGTGGGCGCGGACCTCGCGGGCCGGGCCCCAGTGCGGCTCCAGCAGCCGCCACAGCGCGGCGGTGGCCTCGGCGGGGCCGACGATGGAGGAGCAGCGCCGGCCGGCCCGCCGGGCGCGGTCGGCGAAGGCGCGGACGGCGCGGGGGGTGGCGCAGATCGGGACGAGGTTGGCGCCCGCGTAGCACAGGGACGTGAGCATGCCGTCCTCGTACCAGCCCCACATCTCGCCGCCGAGCCGCCAGGGGTCGAGGCCCGCGACCTGGACCCGCGAGGTCACGAAGGCGTTCGCGACCGGCTCGCGGTCGAGGACGGCGAGCGCGGCGTCCAGGTCGCCCGGTTCGAGAACTCGTGAGGTGGTCTGGGTCAACACGTGCGGGGCCTCACGCTGGGGGTCTGCTGATCTCCGCACTATAGCTGCGCTGCTTCGCCGTGCGCCTGCCAGCCCGGGTGGCTTGGGAGCACCGGCGAGTGCGGGCCGGTCGGTGGCTGCTCGCGCCCACGCGGCGCAGCCGCACATCGAGCAGGGCCCCGCGCCCCTGGCGGGGTGCTGCCACCGACCGGCGACGCAGGAGTCAGCCCGCCACCGACACCGACGGTTCGCCGGAGGCCACGCCCTCGGCCTCCATCTGCTCCGCCAGCTTCATGGCCTCCTCGATGAGGGTTTCCACGATCTTGGACTCGGGGACGGTCTTGATGACCTCGCCCTTGACGAAGATCTGGCCCTTGCCGTTGCCGGAGGCGACGCCGAGGTCGGCCTCGCGGGCCTCGCCGGGGCCGTTGACGACGCAGCCCATGACGGCGACGCGGAGCGGGACCTCCATGCCGGTCAGGCCGGCGGTGACCTCTTCGGCGAGCTTGTAGACGTCGACCTGGGCGCGACCGCAGGACGGACAGGAGACGATCTCCAGGCCGCGCTGGCGCAGGCCGAGCGACTGGAGGATCTGGAGGCCGACCTTGACCTCCTCGACCGGCGGGGCCGAGAGGGAGACCCGGATCGTGTCGCCGATGCCCTGGGAGAGCAGGGCGCCGAAGGCGACGGCCGACTTGATCGTGCCCTGGAAGGCGGGACCGGCCTCGGTGACGCCGAGGTGGAGGGGGTAGTCGCACTGTTCGGCGAGCTGCCGGTAGGCCTCGATCATCACGACCGGGTCGTTGTGCTTGACGGAGATCTTGATGTCGCGGAAGTCGTGCTCCTCGAAGAGGGACGCCTCCCACAGGGCCGACTCGACCAGGGCCTCCGGGGTCGCCTTGCCGTACTTCTGGAGCAGGCGCTTGTCCAGCGAACCGGCGTTGACGCCGATCCGGATCGGGGTGCCGTGGTCCTTGGCGGCCTTGGCGATCTCCTTGACCTTGTCGTCGAACTGCTTGATGTTGCCAGGGTTGACGCGGACGGCGGCGCAGCCGGCCTCGATGGCGGCGAAGACGTACTTCGGCTGGAAGTGGATGTCCGCGATCACCGGGATCTGGGACTTCTTCGCGATGGTGGCCAGGGCGTCGGCGTCGTCCTGGGTGGGGCAGGCCACACGGACGATCTGGCAGCCGGAGGCGGTCAGCTCGGCGATCTGCTGGAGGGTGGCGCCGATGTCGGACGTGCGGGTCGTGGTCATCGACTGGACCGAGACCGGCGCGTCTCCGCCGACCGCCACGCTTCCGACCTGGATCTGCCGGCTCTTCCGGCGCTCGGCGAGCTTGGTCGGAACGGACGGCATGCCGAGAGAAATCGCAGTCATCTGCTGTGCAACCCCAAGTCGTGGATCAAGGTCCGGTCCCGTGCAACGGCGGGCTCCCAGGCTTTGAGATTACGGCACCGGGCCCCGCGTCAGCACATCCCCACCCGTAAACCCACCCGATGGAATGCGGCCCGGAACCCGAGGGGTCCGGGCCGCGATGAACGACGGGTGGCTAGGAGATTTTCACCGGGTTCACCACGTCGGCGATCAGCACCAGGACGGTGAAGCAGACGAAGATCCCGGCCACCACGTACGCCACCGGCATCAGCTTGGCGACGTCGAACGGCCCGGGGTCGGGCCGGCGCAGCACGCGGGCCAGGTTCCGCCGCAGCGACTCCCACAGGGCTCCCGCGATGTGCCCGCCGTCGAGCGGGAGCAGCGGGAGCATGTTGAACAGGAACAGGGAGAGGTTGAAGCCGGCCAGCACGAACACGAACATGGCCAGCTGCTGTGAGGCGGGGATGTCCAGGGTGGCGATCTCGCCGGTGACCCGGGCGGCGCCGACGATGCCCATCGGGGAGTCCGGCTCGCGCGGGCCGTCGCCGAAGGCCGCGTCCCACAGGGCCGGGATCTTGCCGGGCAGGGCGACGAGGGAGTCGACGGCGTCGCCGACCCGGTCGGTCATCCAGGTCACGGACTCGCCGAAGTCCTGTTTGACGACGCCGGTGGCCGGGCTGAAGCCGAGGAAGCCGGCCTTGACGTAGCCGTCGACGTAGTTGCCGCCGGCGTCCTTCTTGGCGACCTGGTTCGTGGCGATCCTGGCGTGCAGGGTCACCGCCCGGCCGTCGCGGTCGACGACGAAGGCGACGTTCTTCCCGGCGCTGTCCCGGATGAGGTCCGAGAGCGTGTTCCAGTCCTTGGTCGGCTTGCCGTCGAAGGAGACGATCTTGTCACCCGCCTTCATGCCGGCCTGCGCGGCCGGGGACGACGGGTCGGTCTTCTTGCAGCTGTCGCGGTGCTGGCTCTGCGCGATGACGCAGGGCGAGACGGATTCCACGACGGTGGTTTCCTTCTGGATGCCGAAGCCCATCAGCACGGTGAGGAAGAGGGCGACCGCGAGCACCAGGTTCATGAAGGGGCCCGCGAACATGACGATGACCCGCTTCCACGGTGTGCGCGTGTAGAACATGCGCGTCTCGTCGCCCGGCTGGAGCTCCTCGAAGGCCGCCGAGCGGGCGTCCTCGATCATGCCGCGCCACGGGGAGGTGGAGCGGGCGGAGACCCGGCCCTGGTCGTCCGGCGGGAACATGCCGATCATGCGGATGTAGCCGCCGAGCGGGACCGCCTTGATGCCGTACTCGGTCTCGCCCTTCCTTCGTGACCAGATGGTCGGGCCGAAGCCGACCATGTACTGCGGCACGCGGATGCCGAAGAGCTTGGCCGTCGACAGGTGCCCCAGCTCGTGCCAGGCGATCGAGACGAGCAGGCCGACCGCGAAGACCACTATGCCGAGGATGAACATCAAGGTCGTCATGCACGCGCCTCCGCGGTCGCCGTCGTGGCTGTGAGTTCACGGGCCCGGGCCCGCGCCCAGGTCTCCGCTTCGAGGACGTCCGACACCGTGAGTGAAGTTCCCGTGACCGGGGTGCCGTGCTCCTCCACCACCCGGGTGACGGTATCCATGATCCCGTTGAAGGGCAGCGCGCCGCTCAGGAAGGCCGCGACGCACTCCTCGTTGGCGGCATTGAACACCGCCGGGGCCGTGCCCGCGAGCCGCCCCACGTGCCGGGCGAGGTTCACCGAGGGGAAGGCCTCGTCGTCCAGCGGGAAGAACTCCCAGGTGGAGGCCTTGCTCCAGTCGAACGCGGGGGCCGCGTCCGGGACACGTTCGGGCCAGCCCAGTCCGATGGCGATGGGCCCGCGCATGTCGGGGGGCGTCGCCTGGGCGATCGTGGATCCGTCGGTGAACTCGACCATCGAGTGGACATACGACTGCGGGTGCACGACCACCTCGATGCGGTCGAAGGGAATGTCGTAGAGGAGGTGGGCCTCGATGACCTCCAGTCCCTTGTTGACCAGGGTCGCGGAGTTGACCGTGATGACCGGGCCCATCGCCCACGTGGGGTGGGCGAGGGCGTCCGCGACGGTGACGTGTGCCAGTTCGTCCCTGGTCCGGCCGCGGAAGGGGCCGCCGGAGGCGGTGACGACGAGCTTGCGGACGTCGGCCCGGGTACCGGCGGCGAGCGCCTGGAAGAGGGCCGCGTGCTCGGAGTCCACCGGGATGATCTGGCCCGGCTTCGCGAGCGCGGTGACCAGCGGGCCGCCGACGATCAGCGACTCCTTGTTGGCGAGCGCGAGGGTGCGGCCCGCCTCCAGGGCGGCGAGGGTCGGGGCGAGGCCGATGGAGCCGGTGATGCCGTTGAGCACGGTGTGGCACGCGGAGGCGGCGACCTGGGTGGCCGCGTCGGGTCCGGCGAGGATCTCGGGCAGCGGGTGCGCACCGCCGTACTCGGCGGCGAGCGCCTCACGCAGCGCGGGGACGACGTCCTCGCGGGCGACCGCCACGGTCCGCACCCGCAGCCGGTGCGCCTGCTCGGCGAGGAGGGCCACCCGGCCGCCGTTCGCGGACAGGGCGGTGACCCGGAAGCGGTCGGGGTTGCGCAGCACGAGGTCGATGGCCTGGGTGCCGATGGATCCGGTGGAGCCGAGGATCACCACGTCCTTGGGGCCGTCCCCGGGGGCGGGGTCGTAGACGAGGTGCGGGTCGGCGAGGGGGGCCGGACGGGCGGGACTGTCGGTCATCCCCCCATTGTGGCGGCACGCGGTGACGGCCCGGACAGCGCGTCCCTCGCTCGGGTGGGTTCAGCGGCATTGTGGACGCGCCGTGAAGATCATGTGATAACACTTCAGTCCGGGCCGGTCGTCCCGGCCCTGCCACGACTTCGCGGACGACATCCTGGGGGGATCTCTCCATGCCTACTGTGCGCATACGCGCCGCCCTGCCCGCCCTCGCCGGCGCGGCCCTGCTCACCGGCACCCTGCTCAGCACCCCGGCCCAGGCCGCCGGGGGCGTGAGGATCCACCACGTGTGGTTCGACAGCCCCGGCACGGACAACCGCTCGAACAAGAGCCTGAACGCCGAGTGGGTGCAGCTGAAGAACACCAGCGGCTCGGCGGTCTCGCTCAAGGGGTGGGTACTGAAGGACGCCTCCCACCACAAGCACGTCTTCGGCAACGTGAAGATCGGCGCCGGGAAGTACCTGAAGGTGCACACCGGCAGCGGCTCGGACACCGCGTCGGACAAGTACCAGGGCCGCCGCGCCTACGTCTGGAACAACGACAAGGACACGGCGACGCTGACCAAGGCGAGCGGCAGCAAGGTCGACACCTGCTCCTGGACGACGCGGGACCCGAGCGACACGTACTGCTAGCTCCCGAAGGGACGGCGGGCGTTCTCGCCGGCGGGGGGTCCGGGGGTCGCGTCGGCGATCCACGGCCCTTCTCCCGACGGGTCGAGGATGCCCTCCTCCAGCCAGGTGTAGGCCCCGCCGAGGACGTGCTTGACCACCTTGCGGTCCAGGTCGTCGGTGTTGGTCCACAGCCGGGCGAAGAGTTCGTCCACCCGGATGCGGGCCTGGCGGCAGAAGGCGTCGGCGAGCTGGTAGGCCTCGCGGCCGTGCTCGCCCTCGCGCCACAGCCGCTCGGCGCGGACGCAGGCCGCGCTCATCGCGAACAGTTCGGCGCCGATGTCCACGATCCGGCCGAGGAAGCCCTGCTTGGTCTCCATCCGGCCCTGCCAGCGGGACATGGCGTAGAAGGTGGAGCGGGCGAGCTTGCGAGCGGTGCGCTCGACGTGGCGCAGGTGCCCGGAGAGGTCGATGCCGTGCTTGAACTCGCCGTACGCCGTCGGCAGTTGACCCGGTCCGGCGACCAGCTTCGGCAGCCACTTGGCGTAGAAGACGCCCGCGTTCGCGCCCGCCTTCGCCTTGGCGGACAGCGGTTTGTCGGGGTCGATGAGGTCACCGGCGACCGAGAGGTGGGCGTCGACGGCCTCCCGCGCGATCAGCAGGTGCATGATCTCCGTCGAGCCCTCGAAGATGCGGTTGATGCGCAGGTCGCGCAGGATCTGCTCGGCCGGGACCGCCCGCTCGCCGCGCGCCCGCAGCGACTCGGCCGTCTCGTAGCCGCGCCCGCCCCGGATCTGGACCAGTTCGTCGGCCATCTTCCAGGCCATCTCGGAGCCGTAGAGCTTGGCGAGGGCGGCCTCGATGCGGATGTCGTTGCGGTCCTCGTCGGCCATCTGCGAGGACAGGTCGAGCACGGCTTCGAGGGCGAAGGTGGTGGCCGCGATGAAGCTGATCTTGGCGCCGACCGCCTCGTGCAGCGCGACCGGCTTGCCCCACTGCTCGCGCTCGGCCGCCCACTCGCGGGCGATCTTCAGGCACCACTTGCCGGCTCCGGCGCACATCGCGGGCAGCGACAGCCGGCCGGTGTTGAGGGTGGTGAGCGCGATCTTCAGTCCGGCGCCCTCGGGGCCGATGCGGTTGCCCGCCGGCACCCGGACCCGGTGGAAGCGGGTGACGCCGTTCTCGATGCCGCGCAGCCCCATGAAGGCGTTGCGGTTCTCGACGGTGACGCCCTCGGCAGCCGCCTCCACGACGAACGCGGTGATGCCGCCCTTGTGCCCCTCGGACTTCGGCACGCGCGCCATGACGACGAGCAGGTCGGCGACCACCCCGTTGGTGGTCCACAGCTTCACCCCGTCGAGCACGTAGTCGTCGCCGTCGACTACGGCGGTGGTGGCCAGGCGCGCCGGGTCGGAGCCGACGTCCGGCTCGGTGAGCAGGAACGCGGAGATGTCGGTGCGGGCGCACCGGGGCAGGAAGGCGTCCTTCTGCTCCTGGGTGCCGAACAGCTTCAGCGGCTGCGGTACGCCGATCGACTGGTGCGCGGAGAGCAGCGCGCCGACGGCGGGGCTGACGGAGCCGACCAGGGCGAGGGCCTTGTTGTAGTACAGCTGGGTGAGGCCGAGACCGCCGTACTGGGGGTCGATCTTCATGCCGAGGGCGCCGAGTTCCTTCAGGCCCGCCACGACCTCGTCGGGGATGCGGGCCTCGCGCTCGATCCGGGCGGGGTCGATCGCCGTCTCGCAGAACGCGCGCAGCTTGGCCAGGAACTCCTCGCCGCGCCGCACGGACTCGTCGTCGGGCAGCGGGTGGGGGTGGATGAGGTCGAGCCGGAAGCGCCCGAGGAACAGCTCCTTGGCGAAGCTGGGCTTGTGCCAGTCCTGCTGCCGGGCGGCCTCCGCCACCTGGCGGGCCTCGCGCTCGGTGACGGTGGTGCGTGGGGTGGTGGTGGCGGACATTCAGGCTCACCTCGCCGCGAAGAGGGACGAATGGGACCGTTCGTTACCGACCAGTGCTACTGGATCGTTGGTACCCGAAACGGGCCGACCCCACCACCCCTCGCGCGCGAACGGTGGACATGCCCGCCGGAGCACCGGGGCCGGGGTGATGTACTGCGGTCGGCGGGGCGCCCCGCATGCCCCCGGGAAATGCTGTCGAAGCGCTTCGACAGCCTATGGACACTCCCGCCCGCCTGGAGCTAGTGTCACCCTTATCTTCACCCACCTTGTCGGTTATGCGCAGCATCGAAGCGCTTCACAACTCCTGGAGAGCTGGATGGTCACCCTCGCCGAGGTCGCTCAGCACGCCGGAGTCTCGGCGAGCACGGTGAGCTATGTCCTCAGCGGCAAGCGGTCCATCTCCGCGACCACCCGGCAGCGGGTCGAACAGAGCATCCGGGAGCTGGGCTACCACCCGAACGCGGGCGCCCGTGCCCTGGCCGGCAAGCGGTCCAACATCATCGCGCTGATGGTCCCCCTGCGCACCGACATGTACGTGCCGGTGCTGATGGAGATCGCCATCGCGGTGGCCACCACGGCCCGGACGCACGGCTACGACGTCCTGCTGCTCACCGGCGAGGAGGGGCCCGACGCGGTGCGCCGGGTCACCGGCAGCGGTCTCGCCGACGCGATGATCCTGATGGACGTCGAGCTGGAGGACGAGCGGCTGCCGCTGCTGCGCGGCGGGGGTGCCCCCGGTCGGGCGAAGTCGGGACCGGGGGACGACCAGCCCTCGGTCCTCATCGGTCTGCCCGCCGACACCACCGGGCTGACCTGCGTGGACCTGGACTGGAGCGCGACCGGCGCGCTGTGCGTGGAGCATCTGGCGGGGCTCGGGCACCGTGACATCGCTGTCATAGGCGAGGCCCCTGCGGTCTACGAGCGGCACACCGGCTTCGCCGAGCGCACCCTGGACGGTCTGCGCTCCCGCGCCCGGGAGACGGGCGTGCGGGTGCTGCACCGGCCGTGCGAGGGCGGGTACGACGCCCTGGCCCTCACCCTGGCCCGGATCTTCGACGAGCGGCCCGGGACGACCGGGTTCGTGGTGCAGAACGAGTCGGCGGTGGAACCGCTGCTCGCGCTGCTGCGCCAGCAGGGCCGGGCCGTGCCCGAGGACGTGTCCGTGGTCGCGATCTGCCCGGACCAGGTCGCCGTCCAGGCCTCGGTACGGCTGACCTCCGTCGCCATCCCCGCCCAGGAGATGGGCCGGCGCGCGGTGGAGCACCTGGTGGCCAAGCTGGACGGGCGGGGCGGCGACGAGGTCGTGCTGCTCGCGCCCGAGCTGACGGTACGGGCGAGTTCCGGACCGGCACCGGCCGCGCCCTGACCACCCGCCGGGCACGCCCCGTACGGGGCACACCTCCGCCCGATCTCCTGCCCGCACGCTGCTCCGACCGCACCTCCGTCCGCTGTCCCGCTCCGCACTTCTGCCGGCTGTCCCTGTCCTGACCCCAGCCTCAGGAGCATGCCGTGAACCAGCCTGTCGTCGCGTGGCCCAAGGCCGGTCTCGCGCAGTCCTCCCCCACCATCGGCACGTTCCGGGAGCGGGACGGGGCGCTGGAGTGGAGCGGCCGTCAGGAGACGGTGCGGATCGAGCCGTGGGGTCCGGACGCGGTCCGGGTGCGCGCCCGGCTCGGCGGCCCGGTGCTGGAGGGCCTGCCGGGCGCGCTCCTCGACGCCCCGCCCGCCCGGGACGGCACGGTCGGGATCGGTGACGGCGGGGCGCGGATGACCGTCGGCACGCTCACCGTCGAGGCGACCGCCGAGGGCCTGCTCCGCTTCCTGCGCACCGACGACCGCACCGAGCTGCTCGCCGAGGAGCGTGCCCACTTCCGGTGGCCGGGTTCCCGCCTGTACACGGCGGTCGGCAACGGACACCACCGGCTGGAGCAGCGGTTCGCCGCCTAAGGGCGAGAAGCTGTACGGGCTCGGCCAGCACCAGCACGGCCGCCTGGACCAGAAGGGCCTGGTGCTGGACCTGGTGCGGCGCAACGCCGAGGTGAGCGTGCCGGTGCTGGTGTCCAGCCGGGGCTACACCCTGCTGTGGAACAACCCGGCGATCGGCCGCGCGGAGCTGGCCGGCAACGGCACCCGGTGGGGCGCGGACTCGGCCCGGCAGAGCGACTACTGGATCACGGCCGGCACCCCGGCGGACGGCCGGCGCGCCTGCACGGCGGTGACCGGGCGGTCGCCGATGCTCCCGGAGTGGGCGGCGGGCTTCTGGCAGTGCAAGCTGCGCTACCGCACCCAGGACGAACTCCTCGCCGTGGCCCGCGAGTACCAGCGCCGGGGCCTGCCCCTCTTGGGGATCGTCTGCGACTTCTTCCACTGGACCCACCTCGGCGAGTGCAAGTTCGACCCGTTGGAGTGGCCCGACCCGGCGGCGATGGTGCGCGAACTGGAGGACATGGGCGTCAAGCTGGTCGTCTCCCTCTGGCCGTCGGTGTCCCCGCTGGCCGGGAACCACGCGGTGATGGAGCAGCGCGGCTGGTTCATCGGCACCCAGTACGGACCGCCGGCGCACGCGGACTGGCCGGACAAGGAGGTCGCCTCGACCGTGCAGGTGGCGTTCCACGACGCGACGAACCCGGAGGCCCGCGACTTCGTCTGGTCCCGCGTCCGCGACAACTGCCTTGCCCCGTACGGCATCACGGCCTTCTGGCTGGACGCGTGCGAGCCCGAGCTGAAGCCCGGCTTCCAGGAGAACCTGCGCTAGTGGGCGGGCCCGGGCCTGGAGGTCGGCAACCTCTACCCGGCGACTTCGCGACCCTGCGCCGGCAGCTCGCGGCCGGGCTCAACACCGCGCTGTCCGGCATCCCGTGGTGGAACACCGACATCGGCGGGTCCGGTGCCGCGATCGTGGACCGGACGAGGACGGCGGGCGACGCGGTGACCCCGGCCCACGACGGCACGGCCGAACTGGTCTACCGCGCCTGCGACTTCGGCACGGGTGTGCGCGAGGTGAGCGCGCGAGGGGCGGGCGGGGGCACCCTGGAACTCGCCCTGGACGGCGGCCCGGTGCTGGCGGCGCTCACCCCGGACACGCCCACGGACGGCCCGTACGCGTACACGGACCTGACCGCCGGGCTGGTCGCCGACGGCGTCCACGACGTCCGCCTCAGGCTGCGCGGCCCGCTGCGGCTCGCGCGCGTCGGCTTCTCCGGTTGAGGGTCCCGAAGGAGACCGTCGCCCGGCGGGGGTCCGGCACCGTACGGCAGCGGCGCCGGACCCGTACCGGGCGACGAGAACGGCCGCAGCCCCCGCACAGTGGGCTGCGGCCGTTCTGTTCCTGACCTGTCCGTGGCAGGTCAGAGCGCGAGACCGGTGAGGACCAGCACGCGCTCGTAGGTGTAGTCCTCCATCGCGAACCGCACGCCTTCGCGGCCCACACCGGACTGCTTGACGCCGCCGTACGGCATCTGGTCGGCGCGGTAGGACGGGACGTCGCCGATCACCACACCGCCGACCTCCAGGGCGCGGTGGGCACGGAAGGCGACCTGGAGGTCGTGGGTGAACACGCCCGCCTGGAGGCCGTACTTGGAGTCGTTGACCGCGGCGAACGCCTCGGCCTCGCCGTCGACCTTCTGCACGGTGAGGACGGGTCCGAAGACCTCCTCGCAGGAGAGGGTCGCCCCGGCCGGTACGTCGGTGAGCACGGTCGGCGCGTAGGAGGCGCCGTCGCGGTCACCGCCGGTGAGCAGGGTGGCGCCGGCCTCGACCGCCTCCTTGACCCAGGACTCGACGCGCTTGGCGGCGTCCTCGCTGACCAGCGGGCCGACATCGGTCTTCGGGTCGGACGGGTCACCGGTGACCTGGGCCTCGACGGCGGCGACGATCCGCGGCACCAGCCGGTCGTACACGGCGGCGTCGGCGATCACGCGCTGCACCGAGATGCACGACTGGCCGCCCTGGTAGTTGGAGAAGGTCGCGATGCGGGTCGCGGCCCAGTCCAGGTCGGCGTCGGAGGCGTAGTCGCCGAGGACGACCGCTGCTCCGTTGCCGCCCAGCTCCAGCGTGCAGTGCTTGCGCGGCACCGAGTCCATGATCGCGTAACCGACCTTCTCGGAACCGGTGAAGGAGATGACCGGCAGGCGCTCGTCCTGGACCAGGGCGGGCATCTTGTCGTTCGGCACCGGCAGGATGCTCCACGACCCGGCCGGCAGGTCGGTCTCGGCGAGCAGGTCACCGATGATCAGGCCGGACAGCGGGGTGGCCGGGGCCGGCTTCAGGATGATCGGGGCGCCGGCGGCGATGGCCGGGGCGACCTTGTGGGCGCACAGGTTCAGCGGGAAGTTGAACGGCGCGATGCCGAGCACGACACCCTTCGGGAAGCGGCGGGTGAGCGCGAGCCGGCCCTGGCCGCCGGCGTCGGTGTCGAGCCGCTGGGCCTCGCCGCCGTTGAACCGCCGGGCCTCCTCGGCCGCGAACCGGAACACGGAGACGGCACGGCCGACCTCGCCCCGGGCCCACTTGATCGGCTTGCCGTTCTCGGCGGAGATCAGCTGGGCGATCTCCTCGGTGCGCTCGGCCAGCCGCTTGCTGACGTGGTCGAGAGCGGCGGCGCGGACGTGCGCCGGGGTGGCGGCGAAGTCCTCGCGGACGGCGTACGCGGCGGCCACGGCCTCCTCCACCTGGGCGTCGGTCGGCACGCTGACCTTGCCGACGAGCCGGCCGTCCCACGGGGAGGTGACGTCGAAGGTGTCCTCGCCGGTGGCCTGGCGGCCGGCGAGCCAGAAGGCATGGGTGGAAGTCATGTACGAGTCCCGGCCCTTCCGCGTTGGAGGTGTGTCGCTTGGCTTGCGTGGTCCACGGTAGGGCGGGGGCGGCCGGGGGGTGTTTGTCCGAGTCGTAGCAGTGCACGGACCAGGCACTACTGATTGGACTACTCGGCGCCGCGCACCGCTCCGCACTACTGCGTGGACGTCGCCTTCAGGGCGAGCCACAGCTCCATCCGCACGTCCGGATCGTCCAGGCTGCGCCCCAGGATCTCCTCGACCCTGCGCATCCGGTACCGCAGGGTGTGCCGGTGCACCCCCAGGTCGGCCGCCGCCGCGTCCCACTGCCCGTGCCGCGACAACCACGCCCGCAGCGAGGCGACCAGGTCCCCCCGGCCGGTGGCGTCGTGCTCGTGCAGCGCCCGCAGCAACCCGTCGGCGAACGCCTTCACCGCGTCGTCGGCCAGCAGCGGGAGGACCGACCCGGCGGCCAGCTGCTCGTGCTCCACGAACACCCGTCCCCGCCGCCGCGCCACCGACAGCGCCTGCTCGGCCTGCTTGTACGCCGCCGCCGCCGCGATCGGCCCGGCGGGCGCGGACAGGCCGACGACCAGCGTGTCCTCCTCCGTCCGCCCCTGCTCGGCCGCCGCCCGGTCGGCCTCCCGCGCCGCGGCGTGATCGACACAGGCGGCCACCGCCGCGCCCCCGTCGGCGGCCAGCACCACCAGCCGCTCCCCCTCGGGCACGACCAGCACGGCCTCCCCGGCCCGCGCCGCCGCGCTCTCCACGGTCTCCGCGAGCTCGCCCAGCGGTTCGCCCGCCGGGCCGGACCCGGACTCGGCGACGATCATCCGGAACGGGGCGTCCAGCAGCTCGCCGTACAGGTCACCGGCGACGGCCCGCGCGTGGTCGGGCTCGCCCGCGAGGAGCATGCGCAGCACCGCCGCGCCGACGCGCTGCTCGGCGGCGTGCAGGGAGCGGGAGCGTTCGGTGGTGAGGGTGAGCAGGGCGATGGCCGAGTGGACGGCGTACCGTTCGGCGGTGCCGAGCGCGGCGGCCGTGCCCACGGCGAGCGCGGCGCGCGGGCGGCGGCCGGTGCCGAGGCTGTGCAGCTCCACCCGGTCCTCGTGCTCGGGTCCGCCGACGACGGAGGACGCGGGCGCGGGCCGCTCCCGCAGCCGCTCCACCTCGGTGGTGAGCCGGGCGGCGCGGCGGCCGGCCCACTCGGGCGCGGCGGCGACGACGGAGCCCGAGGCGTCGTACAGCGCGGCCCAGCCGTCGACCTGGGCG
This sequence comes from Streptomyces canarius, assembly GCF_014650735.1. Lineage (NCBI taxonomy): Bacteria > Bacillati > Actinomycetota > Actinomycetes > Kitasatosporales > Streptomycetaceae > Streptomyces > Streptomyces canarius. The sequence continues at coordinate 141,977 of NZ_BMVN01000017.1, read as the reverse complement.
GCGAGCGCGGTGAGCACCCCTTCCGGGCCGGCGTTCAGCGCCTGTCTGGTCAGCTCGCGCTGGGCGGCGAAGCCCGCGGTGACGGCTCGGTACTGGTCGGCGGCGATGGCGGCGGAGACGGCCTTGCTGATGGCCAGGAAGGGGGTGCGGCGGGGCACCTCCAGCAGCGGCAGCCCTTCCCGCGCACAGGCGTCGACGAGGGCGTCGGGGATCTGGTCGTAGTTGACCCCGACGGCGAACCCCAGCCCGACCACCCCCGCGCCGACGAGCCGCCGCACATAGCGCCGCATGGCCTCGGGATCCTCCGCGTCCAGCTTGAGCGCGGTGATCAGCAGCAGCTCGCCGCCCTCCATGTAGGGGACGGGGTCGGCCAGCTCGCTGACGTGCGCCCAGCGCACGGGCACGTCCAGACGGTCCTCGCCCGCGCGCACGGTCAGCTTGAGCGCGGAGTGGTGGACGAGCGAGGCGAGAGTCGGGGGCATGGGGCCTTCACGGTGAGGGAGATCCGTCGATCCCGGTGATCTTTTGGCCGCCGTGTATGAACGGCCCACCCCGATTCTGCCTCACCGTACGATCCCGCGCTGGCCTCTCACCCCCGCAGATCCACCAGCAACGGCGGCGCGTGCTCCCCCTCCACGGTGGTCAACGACAACACGGCGTGCCCCGGCGGCACCCCATGAGCCAACTCGGAAGCCGACCACCGCTCCCGCTCGACCTGACGCACGGTAACGGCACGGGCGGTGGGCGCCTGGCCGGTGATGACCCGGCGCAGCATGTGCACGGCCTTGCCGGCCGGGGTCTCGGCGATGATCTGCCGGTCGGTGACGTCCCGGGTCTCGGTCCACTCCTTGCCCCACACCTCGGCGAAGTCCTGACCGTCCCAGGGGGTGAGCCCGGACAGCGCCATCCGGCAGCCCGCGGCGCCCAGCAGCGGGCCGCGCAGCGGCCGGGGTACGTCGTCCAGGGTGCGCAGCGTGAGCACCGTGCCGGCGTTGGCGCTGCGCAGCCGCTGGATGCCGCGTACGGCCTCCGGGGTGACGACCCCGGTGGCGTCGTCGAGCAGCAGGCAGGCGAAGAGCGACCGGTCCTCCCGTATCGTCACGGAGGCCGTGAACTGGGCGAGCACCAGCCGGGCCAGGATCCGGGAGGCGTCGGCGTGACCGCGCTGGGGCAGGTCGATGCGGACCCGGACCGGGTGGTCGAGAGCCTTCAGGGAGAACGGCCGGCTCTGTCCGGAGGTGTCGAAGAAGGCGGCGAAGGCGGGCCGGTCGAGCAGGGCGATCCGGTCGGCGAGGACCGTGCCGACGTCGCCCGGGTGGGCCATCTGCCGCTCCCGGGCGTCGAGTTCCCTGAGCAGGGACGCGTGCCCGGTGTCGGTCAGGCCCTTGCGCAGCGCGGCCAGCGGGCCGGGGGCGCCGTCGAGCAGTTGCCGCAGCTCCGGTACGGAGGGGAAGCGGTCGTGGACGGCCCTGAACGGGCCGAGCAACTGGGCGAGGACGGTGGTGGAGCGGCGGCTGTCGCTGCCGGGGTGCGGGTCCGCGAGGTCGCCGACAAGGGCCTCGGCGAGTATGGCGGCGGCCTCATCGGGGTCGGTGGTGCCGCCGTAGAGGTCGAGGTCGTACACGGAATCGGGGTGGCCGACGCGGACGACGACGTCGTAGGCCTCGGCCGGGCCGAGCCCGGCGCCCGCGGCGCCGACCACCACGACCGACGCGCGGCCGGCCAGGGCGTGCAGGCACAGGGACTCGGCGAGCGGTCGCACCACGGCACCGGTCTTCCCGGAGCCGGCGGGGCCGACGGCGAGCAGGGAGGTGCCGAGCAGGTCGGGGCCGAGGGCGAGGCCGGCGCCGCGGTAGTGGTACGGGTTGCGGGGGTCGTCGGCGGTGGTGCCGAGCCGGACCTGTCCGGTGAGCAGGTCGTGGCGGGCGTGCCGGGCGGGCAGGTCGCGCTCGCCGGAGGGGTGCAGGCAGGCGGCGGCGCCGTCCTTCAGCACGGCGCCGGTGAAGGTGGCCAGGCTGTGCCGGCCGGACCGCACGCCCTGCCAGGCCCTGTTGATCCGCGCGTGGTCCACGTCCCGCATGAGCCCCGCCTTCGCCTCGCCGGCAAGCCGCTCAGCAGCCTCATAGGCCCCGGCCTGCCGCAGCTGCGGCCATTCGGCGGGGTCTTGTTCGGGGGTGGGCTGTGTGTCAGCGGTGGGGACGGTATCGCGCCCCGCCGACACGGCCGAGCGCAGTGCGGGCACCAAAGCGCGCAGGAGGGGGGCGCCGTAGCGGCGCCAGAGCTCACCCCAGTGACCGATCTTTCCGAACAACGCGAAGATCGCACCGAACACCAGCCACGTGTACAGCCACGATGCGGCCCCGCCCACTTGGCCGGCTTCGCCCTTCACCCAGGAATCGGGCGCGAGTACGTACCAGGGCCATTGCCAGAAGCCGCCGAGATAGCCGTTCCACAGCAGAGAACACAGCAGCCACCCGCACAGGAGAGCGATCACGGCCCCGCCGAGCAATTGCCGCGTGGGTGTCTCCTTCGGTTCGACCTCCGGCCGTGGCCGATAGCGGAATCGCCAGATTCCAGGTGCCGCCTGCGGCCGGGGGGCGCGCAGCCATGTCAAGAAGGCCGACCCGTCGGGCATCGGCGGCACCCCGGGCGGCATAACCGGCCTCCCCGCCCCCTCCGGCGCCGCCATGGGCCGCGGTAGTGGGTTGGCGTGCGTGCCGCGTGTGTCGCGCGTCGCGTCGCTGTCCATCGACCTTGCCCCCTGACCAGCCGTTCCGTCCGTCGTCAGCGAGTCAATCTAACGCCCCGGCAGGGGGAGTTCACCGCTTACGTGGCCGTAAGGAGCCGTACCGCCCGGCCGGGCTATGTCCACGGCGGACAACGGGGCTCGCCGACAACGCCCACATGGAGCATGCCCACCCTCCGGAACCGGTCTTAGCCTGCGAGAAAAGAAGGTATGCGTCCGAAAACGCACCGCCCGGAACCGCCCGGGACCGCCCGGTACGCAAGATCATCAGGGAGCCCCCATGACCGCACTTCCGCAGGAGCGCCGCGTCGTCACCGCCATCCCCGGCCCGAAGTCGCAGGAGCTTCAGGCCCGCCGTACCGCCGCGGTCGCCCAGGGCGTGGGTTCCGTGCTGCCCGTGTTCACCGCGCGCGCGGGCGGCGGGATCATCGAGGACGTCGACGGCAACCGGCTGATCGACTTCGGCTCCGGTATCGCCGTGACGAGCGTCGGCGCCTCCGCCGAGGCCGTGGTGCGCCGCGCGAGCGCCCAGCTCGCCGACTTCACCCACACCTGTTTCATGGTCACCCCGTACGAGGGCTACGTGGAGGTCGCGGAGGCGCTCGCCGAGCTGACCCCGGGTGACCACGCCAAGAAGTCCGCGCTGTTCAACTCCGGCGCCGAGGCCGTCGAGAACGCCGTCAAGATCGCGCGTGCCTACACCAAGCGGCAGGCCGTGGTGGTGTTCGACCACGGGTACCACGGGCGGACCAACCTGACCATGGCGCTGACGGCGAAGAACATGCCGTACAAGCACGGGTTCGGACCGTTCGCGCCCGAGGTGTACCGGGTGCCCGTCGCGTACGCGTACCGCTGGCCGACCGGTCCGCAGAACGCCGGCCCGGAGGCCGCCGCGCAGGCCATCGACCAGATCACCAAGCAGGTCGGCCCGGACAACGTCGCCGCGATCATCATCGAGCCGGTCCTCGGCGAGGGCGGCTTCATCGAGCCCGCCAAGGGCTTCCTGCCGGCGATCCGCCAGTTCGCCGCCGACAACGGCATCGTCTTCGTCGCCGACGAGATCCAGTCCGGCTTCTGCCGGACCGGGCAGTGGTTCGCGTGCGAGGACGAGGGGATCGTGCCCGACCTGATCACGACCGCCAAGGGCATCGCCGGCGGTCTGCCGCTCGCCGCCGTGACCGGGCGCGCCGAGATCATGGACGCCGCGCACGCCGGTGGGCTCGGTGGTACGTACGGCGGCAACCCGGTCGCGTGCGCCGGTGCGCTCGGCGCCATCGAGACGATGAAGGAGCTGGACCTCAACGGCAAGGCCAAGCGCATCGAGGAGATCATGAAGGGTCGCCTCACCGCCATGGCCGAGAAGTTCGACGTCATCGGTGACGTGCGCGGACGTGGTGCCATGATCGCGATCGAGCTGGTCAAGGACCGCGCCACCAAGGAGCCGAACCCGGAGGCCACCGCCGCGCTCGCCAAGGCCTGCCACGCCGAGGGCCTGCTGGTCCTGACCTGCGGCACCTACGGCAACGTGCTCCGCTTCCTGCCGCCGCTGGTCATCGGCGAGGACCTGCTGAACGAGGGCCTCGACATCATCGAGCAGGCGTTCGCCCGCATCTGAGCCGCGCATCCGGCCCGCGCTCCACCCGCGCGTCCACCGCGCATCTGAGCGGAGGGTCCGCACCCCTGAAGGTGCCTGCGGCAGGCCGTGTGAAGAAGGTGTGCGGGGTGGATGACGGGAGCGGATTCCGTCTGCCAAACCGCCGCCGCCTGCCGTAGGTTCTCCTCAGATGAGAGATACACCCGCCCACAGGGGACTGCGGGCGGACACCGGGCCGGGGCCTCCCCAGCTTCGACCTGGTCGTGCCCTCGCGCACACAACCGGCGCCTGACGGCTCCGGGATCTCCTCACCGATCGGACGGTCGCCGCCCCAAACCCCCCGGGGCGCGCGACGTTCCGATCCGGACGGCCGCCTCGGAACCACCCCCCCCTGTTCCGGGGCGGCCGACCTCCTTCCCCGCGACCGTCTGCCAAGCTGGGCCCATGCTGCTCCTGGTCCTCCCGGCGGTCGTCCTCGCCCTCGTCACCTGGCAGGTCGCCGCCGACGGGCCGCTGCTCCGGCTGGACGCGGACGCCAGCCGGGCCCTCGTCCACCCGGACCGGTTCTCCCAGCTGCTCTCCGACCTCGGCAACGTCCAGGTCGCCCTCCCCGTGCTCGCCGTGGCCCTCGGGTACGCGGCCTGGCGGGGCCGGGCCGCCGGTGCCGGGCGGTGGTGGCTGCCGCCGCTCGCCGCGGCCGTGGTGATGGCGCTGGTCCCGGCGGTCGTCGTCCCGCTGAAGGAGTGGACGGCCCGGCCGGGGACACCGGTGGTGCCCCCGGGGACGGGCTACTTCCCGTCCGGTCACACGGCGACGGCCGCGGTCGCGTACGGTTCCGCGACCCTGCTCCTCCTGCCCTGGCTCCGCTCCCCCGCCGCCCGCCGCGTGCTGGTCACCGGGTGCGCGGCCCTCGTCCTCGGGGTGTCGTACGGCCTGGTCCGCCACGGCTGGCACTGGCCGCTGGACGTGGTGGCCAGCTGGTGCCTGGGCACGGTGCTGCTGGCCGCCCTGTCCCTTGTCCTCAGCCGAAGTACGCGTCGAAGTTCTTCTGGAACTCCCAGTTCGCGTAGCGGTCCCAGTTCACCGACCACGTCATCAGGCCCCGCAGCGCGGGCCAGGTCCCGTGGGTGGCGTACGAGCCGCAGTTCGTCCTCTTCGTCAGGCAGTCCAGGGTCTTGGTGACCTCGGACGGGGAGACGTAGCCGTTGCCCGCGTTGGTCGACGCGGGCATGCCGATCGCGACCTGGTCGGGGCGCAGCGGCGGGAACACGTTGTTCGGGTCGCCGGCGACCGGGAAGCCGGTGAGGAGCATGTCGGTCATGGCGATGTGGAAGTCGGCGCCGCCCATGGAGTGGTACTGGTTGTCCAGGCCCATGATGGGGCCGGAGTTGTAGTCCTGGACGTGCAGCAGGGTCAGGTCGTCGCGTAGGGCGTGGATGACCGGGAGGTAGGCGCCGCAGCGCGGGTCCTGGCCGCCCCACTTGCCGGTGCCGTAGTACTGGTAGCCGTTCTGCACGAAGAAGGTCTCCGGGGCCATCGTGAGGACGAACTTGGCGCCGTACTTGGCCTTCAGGGTCTTCAGCGCCGAGATGAGGTTCACGATCACGGGGGTGGTCGGGTTCTTGAAGTCCGTGTCGTTCGCGTTCAGGGACAGCGAGTGGCCCTCGAAGTCGATGTCCAGGCCGTCGAGGCCGTAGGTGTCGATGATCTTCGAGACGGAGGCGACGAAGGTGTCGCGGGCCGCGGTCGTGGTCAGCTGGACCTGGCCGTTCTGGCCGCCGATGGAGATCAGGACCTTCTTGCCGGCGGCCTGCTTGGCCTTGACGGCCGCCTTGAAGTCGGCGTCGCTCTCCACGGTCGGGCACTCGGTGACCGGGCAGCGGTTGAAGCGGATGTCCCCGGAGGTGACCGAGGTGGGCTCGCCGAAGGCCAGGTCGATGACGTCCCAGCTGTCGGGGACGTCGGCGAGGCGGGTGTAGCCGGCGCCGTTGGCGAAGCTGGCGTGCAGGTAGCCGACGAGGGCGTGGGCGGGCAGGTCGGACGAGCCGCCGCCACCGCCGCCGGCGCTGGTCGTCGCGGTCACGACCGCGGATTTCGCGGACTCGCCGGCGTCGTTCACGGCGGTGACCTGGAAGCTGTACGCCGTCGAGGCCGCGAGGCCGGAGACGGTGGCCGAGGCGCCGGTCACGGTCTGGACCTTGGTGCCGTCGCGGTAGACCGCGTAGCCGGTCGCGCCGGTCACCGCGGACCAGGACAGACCGACGGAGGACGAGGTCACGGTGGTGGTCCGCAGGCCGGCCGGGGCGGCGGGCGGCTGTGTGGTGCCGCTGCCGCCGGGGCCGACGAGGGTGAGGTCGTCGGCGTAGTAGGCGCCGGTGCCGTACCAGCCGTGGGTGTAGATCGTGACCTTGGTGGTGGCCGCCCCGGTGCGGAAGGTGGTGCTCAGCTGCTGCCAGTCGGGGGCGGACTGGGTCCAGGTGGAGACGTCGGTGGTGCCGGTGCCGCTCGCGCCGAGGTAGACGTAGGAGCCGCGGACGTAACCGGACAGGGTGTACTGCGCGTTCGGCTGGACGGTCACCGTCTGGGAGCACTGGGCGTTGTCGCTGCCCGCCGGGGTGGCCTGGAGCGCCGAACTCCCGCTGTGCACGGGGGAGGTGACGGTGGTGCCGGCGGTGCAGGTCCAGCCGGTGAGGCCGGACTCGAAGCCGCCGTTGACCGCGACGTCCGCGTCGGCCGCGCGGGCGGCCGACGAGAGGGCGGTGATGCCGGGCACGGCCAGCAGTGCGGCCGTGAGCGCGGCGAGGACGGATCTGGGGCGTCTGGCGCGGTCCACGAGGGCCTCCGTGTGCCGGGGAGTTGGAGGGGCGGAGCGCACACAACTTGGTCCAGACCAATCCCGTTGTCAAGGTGTCGGGGCGCTACCCGTTCCCGCTCCTCTCCCTCGCCGCCCCCGCCGCCGCCTCGTGCAGGGCCAGTTCCAGCAGTGCCGGGTCGGTCAGCGTGCCCGAGCCGTCCGGCGGCACCAGCCAGCGCACGCCCCGGGCCGCCCGGCCGGGATACGGCACGACGATCCAGGTGCCGGCCCCGGCGGCCTTGATCCCGGTGCCGAGCCAGCGGGCCGCGGTGCCCGGGGGCACGAGGAACCCGACCCGGCTGTCGCCGAAGTCGGCGAGCACGGGGCCGAGTCGGTCGAGGAGCCGGGTGAGCACGTCGAGGGTCGGATAGCCGAGGTCACCCGGCAGGATGAGGACGTCCCACGCCTTGCCGGCGGGCAGCAGCGCGACCCCGAGGGGGTCGCGCTCCCACTCCCGGCGACAGGCCGCGGGGTCCGGTGCGACGGATGCCAGCCATTCGACCGCCGTCTTCGCCCCAGTCATGAGAAGGCCTCCCTTTCTCTCGTGGACGCGGTCGCGTCACGAGGGAGAGGGAGGTCTCGCGGGGAGCATTACGCGGGTTCGGGCGACTTGTTGCGGCGACCCGGGTCAGCCCGGGACTAACTGTCGAAGCCCAGTCCCAGCCGGTCCATCGTCCGCAGCCACAGGTTCCGGCGGCCCCCGTGGGCGTCCGCGCGGGCCAGGGACCACTTGGTGAGGGCGATGCCCGTCCAGGCGAAGGGCTCCGGCGGGAACGGCAGCGGCTTCTTGCGGACCATCTCCAGTTCGGTCCGCTCGGTGCGCTCCCCGTCCAGCAGGTCGAGCATCACGTCCGCGCCGAACCGGGTCGCGCCGACGCCGAGGCCGGTGTAGCCCGCCGCGTAGGCCACGCGGCCCTGGTGGGCGGTGCCGAAGAACGCCGAGAAGCGGGAGCAGGTGTCGATCGCGCCGCCCCAGGCATGGGTGAAGCGGACGCCCTCCAGCTGCGGGAAGCACGTGAAGAAGTGGCCCGCGAGCTTGGCGTACGTCTCGGGCCGGTCGTCGTACTCGGCGCGGACCCGGCCGCCGTAGGGGTAGATCGCGTCGTAGCCGCCCCACAGGACGCGGTTGTCGGCGGACAGCCGGAAGTAGTGGAACTGGTTCGCCGAGTCCCCGAGCCCCTGTCTGTTCTTCCAGCCGATCGAGGCGAGCTGGCCTGCGGTCAGCGGCTCGGTCATCAGGGCGTAGTCGTAGACCGGGACGGTGTACGACCGCACGCGGCGCAGCAGGCTCGGGAAGATGTTCGTGCCGAGCGCGACCTTGCGGGCGCGGACGGCGCCGTACGGGGTGCGTACGGCCATTCCGGCGCCGTAGCTCTTCAGCGTCAGGGCGGGGGTGTGCTCGTACACCCGCACCCCGAGCTTCAGGCAGGCCTTCTTCAGGCCCCACGCCAGCTTGGCCGGGTGGAGCATGGCCACGCCCCGGCGGTCCCACAGGCCGGCCTCGAAGGTGGGCGAGTTCACCTGCTCGCGCACGGCGTCGGCGTCCAGGAACTCGATGCCGTCCGCGAGTCCCTTCTCCTGGAGCTCGCGGTGCCAGTCGCGCAGTTCCCAGGCCTGGTAGGTCTCGGTGGCGACGTCGATCTCGCCGGTGCGTTCGAAGTCGCAGTCGATGCCGTGCCGGGCGATCGCCGCCTCGATCCCGTCGAGGTTGCGCCGGCCCAGCTCCTCCAGCGTGTGGATCTCGTCGGGCCAGCGGGCCAGGCCGTTGGGCAGGCCGTGTGTGAGGGAGGCGGCGCAGAAGCCGCCGTTGCGGCCGGAGGCGGCCCAGCCCACCTCGCGGCCTTCCAGCAGCACCACATCGCGCCGCGGGTCGCGCTCCTTGGCGTTCAGCGCGGTCCACAGCCCGCTGTAGCCGCCGCCGACCACGAGCAGGTCGCAGGTCTCCGCGGAGGTGAGGGCGGGCTCGGCGGGCGGCTTGCCGGGGTCTTCCAGCCAGTACGGGACCGGCTGGGCTTCGGAGAGAGAGGCGGTCCAGTTGTCTTTGCCACGGCTCATGGCGCTTGGGGCCATGATTTCAACTCCCTACAGAGGACGCTGCGCGAAAGGGCTCATGCCCTTTGCTTGTTCCGGCGATTGCTGACGACCATCGACGTCAGCACGAAGAGGACGGCGATCAGGAACATGGCCGTACCGATCACGTTGATCTGGACGGGCGTTCCACGCTGGGCCGAGCCCCACACGAACATGGGGAAGGTGACGGTCGAGCCCGCGTTGAAATTGGTAATGATGAAATCGTCGAAGGACAGCGCGAACGACAGCAGCGCGCCCGCGGCGATCCCGGGTGCCGCGATGGGCAGGGTGACCCGCAGGAAGGTCTGCACGGGACCGGCGTACAGGTCCCGGGCGGCCTCCTCCAGACGCGGGTCCATCGACATCACGCGCGCCTTGACCGCGGTGACGACGAAGCTCAGGCAGAACATGATGTGGGCGATGAGGATCGTCCAGAAGCCCAGCTGGGCGCCCATGTTGAGGAACAGGGTGAGCAGCGAGGCGGCCATGACGACCTCGGGCATGGCCATCGGCAGGAAGATCAGCGAGTTGACGGCGCCGCGCGCGCGGAAGCGGTAGCGGACCAGCGCGAAGGAGATCATCGTGCCGAGGATCGTGGCGCCGACCGTCGCCCAGACGGCGATCTGGAGGCTGAGGGACAGCGAGCCGCACATGTCGGCGACGCCGCAGGGGTCCTTCCAGGCGTCCGTGGAGAACCGCTGCCATTCGTAGTTGAAGCGCCCCTTCGGTTTGTTGAAGGAGAACACCGTGACGATGACGTTCGGCAGCAGGAGATAGGCGAGCGTCAGCAGTCCGGCGATGACGACGAGATGGCGCTTGAGCCAGGTGACGAAGGGCATTTAGACCAGATCCTCCGTCCCGGACCGGCGGATGTAGAGCGTGACCATGGCCAGGATCGCGGCCATGAGGATGAAGGAGAGGGCCGCGGCCGTCGGATAGTCCAGGATCCGCAGGAACTGCGTCTGGATGACGTTGCCGATCATGCGGGTGTCGGTGGAGCCGAGGAGTTCGGCGTTGACGTAGTCACCGGCCGCCGGGATGAAGGTCAGCAGCGTCCCGGAGACCACGCCCGGCATGGACAGCGGGAAGGTGACCTTGCGGAAGGTGGTCCACGGCTTGGCGTACAGGTCGCCGGCCGCCTCGTGCAGCCGCCCGTCGATCCGCTCCAGCGAGGTGTACAGCGGCAGGATCATGAACGGCAGGAAGTTGTACGTCAGGCCGCAGACGACCGCGAGCGGGGTGGCCAGGACGCGGTCGCCGGCCGTCCAGCCGAGCCAGTTGGTGAGGTCCAGGACGTGCAGCGAGTTCAGGGTGTGCACGACCACGCCGTTGTCCGCGAGGATCGTCTTCCAGGCCAGGGTGCGGATCAGGAAGCTGGTGAAGAACGGCGCGATCACCAGGATCATGATCAGGTTGCGCCAGCGGCCCGCGCGGAAGGCGATGAGATAGGCCAGCGGGTAGCCGAGCAGCAGGCACAGCACGGTCGCGGCGGCGGCGTAGAAGACGGACCGCAGGAACTGCGGCCAGTACGCGGACAGGGCGTCCCAGTAGGTCGCGAAGTGCCAGGTGACCTTGTAGCCCTCCTCCAGGGAGCCCTGCTGCACGGAGGTGGATGCCTGGTAGAGCATCGGCAGCGCGAAGAAGACGATCAGCCACAGGATGCCGGGCAGCAGCAGCCAGTAGGGCGTGAACCGGCCGCGCTTGCGCGGGGGCTTCTCCTCCGGGGCCGCGGGGGCGAGGGGCGGGGGCGCCTCGGTGAGGGTGGACATCAGGCGGCGACCTCTTCCTCGGTGCCCGCGGAGCCCACTGTCCCGGCAAGCAGGGACTGGGCTGCGTCCAGACCGAAGGTGTGCGCCGGGCTCCAGTGCAGCACCACGTCGGCGCCGGGGACGAGCCGGCCGTCCCGCTCGACGTTCTGCACGTACACCGCCAGCTCGTCGCAGACCGGGCTGTCGACGACGTACTGCGTGGAGACGCCGATGAAGCTCGCGTCGGCGATCTTGCCGGTGAGGCGGTTGCGGCCCTGAGGGATCTCCCCCGCGTCGTCGGCGTGCGTGAGCGAGATCTTCTCCGGGCGGATGCCGACCAGCACCTTGCCGCCGGCCGTCGTCGGGGCGGAACATCGCGCCTCGGGCAGCACCAGCTTGCCGCCGCCCGCCTTGAGCACGATGTCGTCGCCGTTCTTGGTGTCGACCTCGGCCTCGATGAGGTTGGAGGTGCCGAGGAAGTTCGCGACGAAGGTGCTCTGCGGGTTCTCGTACAGGTCGGCGGGCGAGCCGAGCTGCTCGACCCGGCCGCCGTTCATCACGGCGACCGTGTCGGCCATGGTCATGGCCTCCTCCTGGTCGTGCGTGACGTGGATGAAGGTGATGCCGACCTCGGTCTGGATGCGCTTGAGCTCCAGCTGCATCTGGCGGCGCAGCTTCAGGTCCAGGGCGCCGAGCGGCTCGTCCAGCAGGAGCACCCTGGGGTGGTTGATCAGCGCGCGGGCCACGGCGACGCGCTGCTGCTGGCCACCGGAGAGCTGGTGCGGTTTCTTGCGCGCCTGCTCGCCGAGCTGGACCAGCTCCAGCATGTCCTCCACCTGCTTCTTCACGCTCTTGATGCCGCGCCGGCGCAGGCCGAAGGCGACGTTCTCGAAGATGTCGAGGTGCGGGAAGAGGGCGTAGGACTGGAAGACCGTGTTCACCGGCCGTTTGTACGGCGGCAGGTGGGTGACGTCCTGGTCGCCGAGCCGGACCGTGCCCGTCGTGGGCTCCTCCAGGCCGGCGATCATGCGCAGGGTGGTGGTCTTGCCGCAGCCGGAGGCGCCGAGCAGCGCGAAGAAGGAGCCCTCGGGCACGGTCAGCTCCAGCGGGTGCACGGCGGTGAAGGAGCCGTAGGTCTTGGAGATGCCGGAGAGGCGGACGTCGCCGCTGTTGTCTGATGTCGTCTTCATCGTCGTCACGCCCCTGTGAGCTTCGCGAACTTCTCTTCGTAGGCCGTCTCTTCCTTCGCGCTCAGGGAGCGGAAGGCGTGGGACTTCGCCTGCGTGGCCTTGTCGGGGACGATCAGCGGGTTGTCCGCCGCGTCCTTGTCGATCTTCGCAAGGTACGGCTTCACCCCGTCGACCGGCGTCACGTAGTTGATGTAGGCGGCGAGCGCGGCGGCCTGCTCGGGTTCGTAGTAGAAGTCCATGAGCCGCTCGGCGTTCGTCTTGTGCCGCGCCCTGTTGGGGACGCACATGTTGTCGGTCGAGGTCATGTAGCCGCTGTCGGGGATGACGAAGTCGACGTCCGGGCTGTCCGCCTTGAGCTGGACCACGTCCCCGGCCCAGGCGAGACAGGCGGCGAAGTCGCCCTTGGTCAGGTCGGAGGTGTAGTCGTTGCCGGTGAAGCGGCGGATCTGGCCCTTGTCGACGGCCTTCTGGAGGCGGGCGGTCACCGCGTCGAAGTCGTCGTCGCCGAACTTCGCCGGGTCCTTGCCCATGTCGAGCAGGGTCATGCCGATGGAGTCCCGCATCTCCGACAGGAAGCCCACGCGCCCCTTGAGCCTGGGGTTGTCGAGCAGGTCGGAGACCGACTTCACCTCGATGCCGTCGAGCGCCTTCTTGTTGTAGGCGATCACGGTGGAGATGCCCTGCCAGGGGTACGAGTACGCCCGCCCGGGGTCCCAGTCGGGGTTGCGGAACTGGGGCGAGAGGTTGGTGTAGGCGTGCGGCAGGTTGGACGGGTCCAGCTTCTGCACCCAGCCGAGGCGGATCAGCCGGGCGGCCAGCCAGTCGGTGAGGACGAGGATGTCGCGGCCGGTGTCCTGGCCCGCGGCGAGCTGCGGCTTGATCTTGCCGAAGAACTCGTTGTTGTCGTTGATGTCCTCGGTGTAGTTGACCGTGATCCCGGTGCGCCGGCGGAAGGTCTCCAGGGTGGGGTGGTGCTTGCCGCTGTCGTCGACGTCGATGTACTCGGTCCAGTTGGAGAAGTTCACGACCTTCTCCTGGGCGGAGTGGTCCTGGGCGGAGGTGCCGCCCTGGGTCTTGCCCGCCGCGGGGATCCCGCAGCCGCTCAGCGCCCCGAGGCCGCCGACGGCGAGCGCGCCGCCCGCGGACGCCCGCAGCAGCGACCGGCGGGTCAGGGCGGCCCTGCCGTTGCGCATACTGCGCCGCAGGGCGGCCACTTGGGGCGGGGTGAGGCGGTCGGGCTCGTACTGCTCCATGCGCGTGGTGCCCTTTCGGAGGATCGGCCTGGTCGGTGGCCTGGTCGTCGCTAGCGGTCCCCGAAGATGGTGCGGTGCCAGTCCTTCCTGGCCACCGCGGTGTTGTCGAACATTACGTGCTTGACCTGCGTGTATTCCTCGAAGGAGTACGCCGACATGTCCTTGCCGAAGCCGGATGCCCGGTAACCGCCGTGCGGCATCTCGCTGATGATCGGGATGTGGTCGTTGATCCAGACACAGCCCGCCTTGATCTCGCGGGTGGCCCGGTTCGCGCGGTAGACGTCGCTGCTCCACGCGGAGGCGGCGAGGCCGTACGGGGTGTCGTTGGCCAGCCGGATGCCCTCATCGTCACTGTCGAACGGAAGGACGACCAGTACCGGACCGAAGATCTCCGACTGGACGATCTCGCTGTCCTGGGCCGCGTCGGCGATCAGCGTGGGCCGGTAGTAGGCGCCGTCCTTCAGGTCGCCCTGGGGGGCCTCGCCGCCGGTCACCACGCGCGCGTAGCCCCGCGCGCGGTCCACGAAGCCGGCGACCCGGTCGCGCTGGACGTGGGAGATCAGCGGCCCGAGGTCGGTGCCGGGCGCGAACGGGTCGCCGAGCCGCACGGTCTCCATCAGCGCGGCGGTCCGCTCCACGAACGCCTCGTACAGCGGGCGCTGCACGTACGCGCGCGTGGCGGCCGTGCAGTCCTGCCCGGTGTTGATGAGCGCGCCGGCGACCGCGCCGTGCACGGCGGCCTCCAGGTCGGCGTCGTCGAAGACGACGAAGGGCGCCTTGCCGCCCAGCTCCAGGTGCAGCCGCTTGACGGTGGCGGTGGCGATCGCGGCGACGCGCTTGCCGACGGCGGTGGAGCCGGTGAAGGAGGTCATGGCCACGTCGGGGTGCCCGACGAGGTGCTCACCGGCCTCCTTCCCGGTCCCGGTGACGATGTTGACCACGCCCTCCGGGAGGCCGGCGTCCGTGGCGGCCCGCGCGAAGAGCAGCGAGGTCAGCGGGGTCAGCTCGGCGGGCTTCAGCACGATGGTGTTGCCCGCGGCGATCGCCGGGAGGATCTTCCAGGCGGCCATCTGGAGCGGGTAGTTCCAGGGCGCGATGGAGCCGACGACACCGATGGGCTCGCGCCGGACGTACGACGTATGGTCGCCGGAGTACTCACCGGCGGACTGGCCCTGGAGATGCCGGGCGGCACCCGCGAAGAACGCGGTGTTGTCGACGGTCCCCGGCACGTCGAACTCGCGGGTGAGCTTGAGCGGCTTGCCGCACTGGAGGGACTCCGCGCGGGCGAACTCCTCGGCGCGGTCGGCGAGTACGGCGGCGAACCGGTGCAGGGCGTCCGAGCGCTCGCCCGGAGTGGCGGCGGCCCAGCCCGGGAAGGCGGCGCGCGCCGCGGCGACGGCCGCGTCGACGTCGTCGGTACCGGCCAGCTCGTACGTGTACACCTCGGCGCCGGTGGCCGGGTCGACCACGCGGTGGGTGCGGCCCGAGGTGCCCTGGGCGGGCCGGCCCGCGATGAACTGCGCGCCGTCCGCGAGGCGGTCCTGTGCGGGGAATCGTTCCGGGGTGGCGGTGCCCGGGTTGTGCATGTCGCTCTCCTCCGCCGTGCGCCCGTCCCGAGGGGCGGGGGGCGTGGCTCCAGCTCGATTTGAGTGCCGATCCTGACAGAGGGACCGGACGCCAACAAGTGATTCCGTTGTTGCCTTTTGGTTACGCGACGGAATCTGTCGACCAGGTGTCGAGTCGGGGCGGAAAAGGGCGGACGGAGTGTCAGTGGTGCGTGCCAGACTCGCGTGCATGGGGAAGATCGACGGGGTGGACGCCCTGATCAGGGAGGTCCGGGCGGGGTCCCGGATCAGGTATCTGCACTTCTGGGGACACCGGCCGCGGCCGGACGGCCGGATCGGCGCGAGCTGTCTGAGCCAGTGGTGGCCGTCACCGTTCGTGGTGGACGGCGTGCGGTACGCGACGGCCGAGCACTGGATGATGGCGGGCAAGGCCCGGCTGTTCGGGGACGCTCAGGCGGAGCGCCGGGTGCTGGCCGCGGAGCATCCCGCCGAGGCGAAGAAGGAGGGCCGGTTGGTCCGGGACTTCGACGGGGCGGTGTGGGAGCGGGAACGCTTCCGGCTGGTGGTCGAGGGCAGCGTGCACAAGTTCGCCGCCGACGACGACCTCGGCATGTTCTTGCTGGGGACCGGGGAGCGGGTGCTGGTGGAGGCGAGCCCGGTGGACCGGATCTGGGGCATCGGCCTGGCCGCGGACGACGAGGCCGCCTCGGACCCGGAGCGCTGGCGGGGCCTGAACCTCCTGGGCTTCGCCCTGATGGAGGCCCGGGAACGACTGGCGGGCGCGGGAGCGTAGGCCTGCGGCGCTTCGGCGGGGGCGGCGTCGGGTTGGCGGTGCCGGGTTTCGGGTGCCGGGTTGGCGGTGGCGGGTTGCCTCGGCCGGCCGGCGTGTCAGGCGCCCGTGGCTATGAGCAGGGCGAACAGGCCCAGCACCAGGACGATCCCGGCGGCGCCGCAGATGATGCCGGCCAGGGCCACGCCCGGGTTCGTCGCCTCGCCTCGGTTGGCCTTGCCCCTGCCCAGCCCGCCGAAGATCAGGGCCAGGATGCCCAGCACCAGGGCGATCGGCCACATGATGAAGCCGACCGCCGAGATGATCCCCAGCACCAGCGAGGCCGTACCCATGCCGTTGCTCGGGGGCGGCTGCATGCCGGGCCAGGCGTAGCCGTGGGCCGCGGGGTAGGGGGCGACACCGCCGTACGGGGCCTGCTGTGGGCCCGGGTAACCGTACCCGGGCGCGGTGCCCGGGTAGCCGTACGCCGGCGCGGCGCCCGGATAGCCGTACGGCACCTGGCCGGGGCCGTCAGGGGCGATGGGAGGCGGCGGCACCGGCTCCGCTCCCCCGTGCGGGCCGACGGGGGACACCGGCGGGGCGAAGGGGTCCGCCGGGGGCGTGTAGGGGTTCGGCTGCGGTGCCGGGGCCGGAGGTGCGAAGGGGTTCGACTCCGCGGCGGCGGACGGAGGTGCGAAGGGGTTCGGCTGGGGGGTCGGAGACGGTGGTGCGAACGGGCTCGGCTCCGCGGCGGCAGCCGGCGGCGCGAACGGGCTCGGCTGGGGGGTCGGAGACGCCGGTGCGAAGGGCGTCGGGGCCGTGATGGGGGAGCCCTCGGCTGGGCCGGCCCATGGCGTGGGTACGGCGTCGGCAGGCGCGGCCGGGCCCGGGAACGCCGGCGCGAATGTCACCGTCTGCTGGTCGTGCACGGCGCCGGGGGCGGGGGCCGCGTCCTGGACCCGTGCCTCATCCGCTCCGCCGGCGGCCGGTGCCGTCCGCTCCGGGTCCTTGTCGAAGGAGACCCGGGGTATCGCGGAGTGGTGGCCGGCGCTCTGCTCCCCCGGCGTGGACTGCGGCACCTCGTCGGACATGGTCGGCACACCCCTCAGCTGGACGTCCCGTCATGCTACGGGCAGCGCGGGCCGCCGCGGCCCGGGGCCTACGATGATGCCGCGCAACCCGATCAGCCGATCATCGCGCCCGCACCAGGGAGCACGTCCACCGCACGACGTGCCACGGACCACGTGCCGCGGGCGCCCGTCCCGGGGAGGACCCCTTGACCGACAGCTCCGTACCCGCCACCGGCACCGCCGACCGCGACCTGCGCTCCTTCATCGCCGGACTGCCCAAGGCGGAACTGCACGTCCACCACGTCGGCTCCGCCTCCCCCCGCATCGTCTCCGAGCTGGCCGCCCGCCACCCCGACTCCAAGGTCCCCAGCGACCCCGAGGCCCTGGCCGACTACTTCACCTTCACCGACTTCGCGCACTTCATCGAGGTGTACCTGTCGGTCGTGGACCTCATCCGCACCCCGGAGGACGTCCGGCTGCTCACCTACGAGGTGGCCCGGGACATGGCCCGGCAGCACGTGCGGTACGCCGAGCTGACGATCACCCCGTTCTCCTCCACCCGGCGCGGCATCGACGCGCGGGCGTTCATGGACGCGATCGAGGACGCCCGGAAATCCGCCGAGGCCGAGTTCGGGACCGTACTGCGCTGGTGCTTCGACATCCCCGGCGAGGCGGGTCTGGAGTCGGCCGAGGAGACGGTGCGGCTGGCCACGGACGACCGGTTCCGCCCGGAGGGCCTGGTGTCGTTCGGGCTCGGCGGGCCGGAGATCGGCGTGCCCCGGCCGCAGTTCAAGCCGTACTTCGACCGGGCCATCGCGGCCGGTCTGCGCTCCGTCCCGCACGCCGGGGAGACGACCGGCCCGGAGACCGTGTGGGACGCGCTGACCGAGCTGCGCGCCGAGCGGATCGGGCACGGCACCAGCTCGGCTCGGGACCCGAAGCTGCTCGCCCACCTCGCCGAGCACCGCGTCCCGCTGGAGGTGTGCCCGACCTCCAACATCGCCACCCGCGCGGTCCGCACGCTGGAGGAGCACCCGATCAAGGAGTTCACGCGGGCCGGGGTGCTGGTCACGATCAACTCCGACGACCCGCCGATGTTCGGCACGGACCTGAACAACGAGTACGCGGTGGCCGCCCGGCTGCTGGACCTGGACGAGCGGGGCGTGGCCGACCTGGCGAAGAACGCCGTGGCGGCCTCCTTCCTGGACACGGCGGGCAAGGCGCGGATCACGGCGGAGATCGACACGTACACCGCCGCCTGGCCGGCCTCCTGACACCGGCCACAATGGGGGCCATGCAGACGCTGACCGCCGTGGCCCACCGTGGCGACCCCTACCGTTTCCGCGAGAACACCCTCGACTCCCTGCGGTCCGCGCTCGACCGGGGCGCGGACGCCGTCGAGGTCGACGTACGGCTCACCCGGGACGGCGTCCCGGTGCTGCTGCACGACGACACACTGCGGCGGCTGTGGGAGGTCGACCGGCCGCTGGGCGCGCTGTCCGCCGACGAACTGCGCGGGCTCACGGCGGGCGGTGTGCCGACGCTGGCGGAGGCGCTGGCCGCCACCGGGGACAGCAGGGTGATGGTGGACCTGTGCGGGCCGGTCGGCCCCCGCGCGGTCGCGCGGACGCTGGACGTGGTCCGGCAGTGCGGGGCCGGGGAGCGGGTCTACTACAGCGCGGACGCCGAGGCGATGCTCGCCGTCCGCGCCGCCGACCCGGCCGCCGAGATCGCCCTGACCTGGACGACCCTGGCGCCGCCCCGGCCCGCGTTGCTGGCCGCGATCCGCCCGCGCTGGCTCAACTACCGCTTCTCCCTGGTGAGCCGGGCGCTGGCGGCCCGCGTCCACCACGACGGCCTTCTGCTGTCCGTCTGGACCCCGGACACCCGCCGTTCCATGAGCCGCCTGCTGGACCTGGGCGTCGACTCGATCACGACGAACCGGGTCGACGTCCTGCACGCCCTGCGCACCGCCGTCTGAGCCCCGGAGAACTCCAGCGGGGCACGATCGCCCGGTCGTCCACGCCCTCGCCCACCCACAGCCGGATCAGCAGCACGACCGTCACCTCCAACAGCCCGACCGGTCCGGTCCGCGGGCGCACGGCGGCACACGGCCCGGGTCGCGCACGAGCCGTCGTACGACCGTGACCGACGACCAGCCTTCCTCGTCGGCTGCCGGGCCCGGCTCGCCTTCCGCCTGCTCGCCACCCCGTGTGGCGTACGGACTCACCTCGCCGGGGCGGACGCAGGGGCACTGCACCCGCGCGGGGACGGACCGTAGGGGTGATCCCGGGCAACTCCCCTAGGACGGAGGTTGGTTGATCGGGGACCAGCAAGGGTCGTGCGTCCTCCTCGGTGAGGATCCGCGGCCCGGCCCGGCGGCTGAGGATGATCACGCACCGTCTTCCGGTGCCGACCCCCAGCCATCACGAGGAGTCCCGTATGCCCCGCACCGGCCGTTCCGCCCTTCTGGCCGCCGTCCTCGTCACCGCGGTGGCCGCCGGCCCGCTGGCCGCCCCCGCCTTCGCCGTAGCCTCGGAGCCCGCCCCTGCCACGACGGCCCCCGCCGGCGCCGGCCCCGACACCGAGGCCCTCGCCGCCGCCATCGCCGGGCTGCCCGACCACGACGCCACCGCCGCGCTGCTCCGCGTCGGCGGTGACGGGACCTGGCGCGGTACGGCCGGGGTGCGGGACGTGCGGACCGGAGCACCGGCCCTGGAGAACGCGCGCTTCCGGGCCGGTTCGGTGACGAAGGTGGTGACCGCGTCGATCGTGCTGCAACTGGCCGCGGAGGGCCGGATCGACCTCGACGGGACCGTGCAGCGGTATCTGCCGGGACTGCTCACCGAGGACTTCGCGCCGGTCACCGTACGGCAGTTGCTGAACTACACCAGCGGGCTGCGCCCGGGTGCGTCCCTCGGCGACACGGTGGAGGAGGGGTACCCGCACCGCTTCGAGACGCTGACGCCCCGGCAGGTCGTGGCGGACGCCGTGGCGCAGGGTCCGGCGTACGCGCCGGGCACGCGGCAGACCTACGGCAACATCCACTACACCGTGCTCGGCATGCTCATCGAGAAGGTGACCGGCGACTCGTACGCGCACCAGGCCGAACTGCGGATCTTCCGGCCGCTCGGCATGCGGCA
The DNA here is from genome assembly GCF_014650735.1 of Streptomyces canarius. Classification (NCBI taxonomy): domain Bacteria; kingdom Bacillati; phylum Actinomycetota; class Actinomycetes; order Kitasatosporales; family Streptomycetaceae; genus Streptomyces; species Streptomyces canarius. Next base: position 121,975 of record NZ_BMVN01000017.1, on the reverse strand, counting down.
CAGTTCCTTCCCGGTCGGCGCGGACCCCCGGATCCACGGCCCGCACAACCGGGGCTACGACTGGATCGACGGCAAGCTGGTCGACGTGACCGACTGGAACATGACCGACCGGTTCGCGGCCGGCGACTTGATCTCCACGACCGCCGATCTGGAGCGGCTGCTGGTCGGGCTGTTCCGCGGCCGGGTGGTGCCGGAGCCGGAGCTGAAGGAGATGTTCACGCTGCCGGACGTACCCGGGGCGCGGTACGGCGCGGCGCTGGAGCGGTTCGAGGTGAACGGCAAGGTGATCTGGGGCAAGACCGGTTCGCGCCCCGGGTACGCGACCGTGATCGCCGCGACCCCGGACCTGTCCCGCACGCTGGTCTACTCGGTCAACTCCACGGACGCGAAGGGCGACGGCCTGGCCGTCGCCCAGCGCTTCGCGTTCCCGGCGTTCAACCGCTGACGGACGGTGCGCCGAGCGCCTCCAGCCGCTTGGTCTTCTTCCGTACGACGTACAGCGGGACGACCCCGAAGACCCCGAACGACATGTCGATGACGCTCCACCAGAAGGGGATTGAGCGGACCGGTCCGCAGAAGAGGGCGAGCGGGACGATCCCGGCGCAGGCGATCATCCCGAACTCGACCACCCAGATGTTGCGGACGGGGTCGCGGTACGGGCCGTAGAACGCCACCGCGATGACGAGGTGGGCGAAGGCGAGCCAGTCGGTGCCGTACAGGACGAAGGGGTAGTCGGCGTCGACGGTGTCCAGCCCGTCCCGCACCCGGGAGATCCACGCCATCAGACCCGGCAGGTGCTCCGGCACGGACAGCGCGCGCAACGCGCTCTCCGTCCAGTGCAGTTCGTGCACCAGCGGGAAGGCGGTGGCCCCGCTGAGCACGAGGCACACGACGAAGAGGGCCAGCCAGGCGCGGATGCCCTTGAGCAGGGCGGCTCTGTCGCTCATGGCAGCAGCGTACGCCCGGAATTGAACATGTTCAAAACTCTTCCTGGCGGCCTGCACGACGTCCTCGTACGGGATGCCGAGCACCCGGGCCGACTCCCGCTCGTGGACGAGGTTCCCGGTGGTCCAGCAGGTGCCGAGGCCCCGGGCGCGGGCGGCGCACACGGCCGGGAGGATGGACCCCCAGGTGCCGGCCTGGCGCGGCACGGGCGCGTCGTCGGTACGGCCCTCCACGCACGGGACGACGAGCGCCGGGACCTCGTGGAGGTGCCCGTACAGGTGCGCGGCGAAGTGCCGGCGCTGCCGGTTGCGTCCGGTCGGCGCCTGGACCGCCAGGTCGACGCATTCCTCCAGAGGGCCGGTATGGCCGAGAGCGTGGCCGGGCGGGTCCTGTCCGTGCTGGACGCGTTCGGGGACGCGCCGGGCACCCTGCGCCTGACGGACATCGCCCGCCGCACGGGGCTGCCCGCGCCGACCGCGCTGCGCATGGTGCGGGAGCTGGTGGCCTGGGCGGGCTGGAGCGGGCGGCTGACGGCTCCTACCGCCTCGGCACCCGTATCCGCGCCCTCGGCGCCGCCGCGCCCTGCCCCCGCGCACTCCTCGCCACGGCCCTGCCGGCCCTGCGCACCCTCACCACCCGCACCGGCGGCCACGCCGACGTGACGATCCCGGCCGACGGCGCGGCCCTCTGCCTGGTCACCGGCGAACGGCTGCCGCTGCACGCCACGGCGGCGGGCAGGGTGCCGCCGGCCTACGGGGTCGGGTCCGGGTTCGGCGGCGGGTACGCGTACGGCGGCGGCGCGCCCGGCCGGATCGCCGCCCACGGCACCCGTACCGCGACCGGCCCGTCCCCGAGCGCCGTCCGCCACACCCCCTGCACCGTCACCGCCCCCGGCGTGCTCGGTGCCCAGCTGACCCGGGTGCGCGCGACCGGACTGGCGCAGGCGCACCAGGAGTACCGCCTGGGTGAACTCTCCCTCGCGGCCCCGGTGTTCCGGGACGGCATCGCCGTGGCGGCCGTGTCCCTGACGACTGCGACGACCGCCCGCCCCGACCGGCCGGCCCCCGCCGTACGGCGGGCGGCGGGCGGCGGGCGGCGGCGACGGTGAGCCGGGCGCTGAGCGACCGACATGCCCGCGGCGCGCCCGTCCGCGTCACCAGTCCGGCGTCGCACCGAGGTGGCGCAGGGCCGAGGCCGCCGCTCCTGCGCCGCACATGCCGTGGGCGCCGGGGCCCGGCGGAGTGGCGGCGGAGCAGGAGAAGACGCCGGGCAGGGTGGTGGAGTAGGGGTCGAGCGCGGGGCGCGGGCCGAACAGGAGCCGGGGGACGGTACTGGCGCCGGTGAGGATGTCGCCGCCGGCGAAGTTGGGGTTGGCGGCGGCGAAGCCGGCCGGTGAGGTGGCGCGCAGGCCGGTGACGCGGTCCCGGGTGCCGGGGGCGAAGCGTTCGAGCTGACCGAGGACGGCTTCCGTGGCGTCGCCGTCGTATCCGTGGGGGACGTGGGCGTAGGCCCAGACGGGGTGGACGTCGCCGACGGACCGGCCGGGGTCGGCCAGGTACTGCTGGGCGACCAGGACGAAGGGGCGCTCGGGCATACGGCCCTCGTCCACGTCCCTTGCCGCCTGGGCGATCTCGGCGAGCGTGCCGCCGAGGTGCACGAACCCGGACCGCCGGGCGTGTGCGTTCGTCCACGGCACGCCCTGTTCGACGGCCAGGTCCACCTTGAAGGCGGCGGGGCCGCGCCGGAAGCGCTGGTAGGCGCGGCGCACACGGGTGGGCAGCCGGTCGCCGTAGACACGGGCGATCTGCGCGGGGTCGAGGTCGAGGAGGGTGACGTCGGCGGGCGGGATCTGGGTGTGGCGGGTGATGCGGACGCCGGTTCGGACGCGGCCTCCGTGCGCGCGGAGTGCCTGCTCCAGGGCGCGGGCGATGGCCTGGGAGCCGCCTTGCGCCACGGCCCATCCGGTGGCGTGGCCGGCGGCGAGGATGCCGAGCCCGATGGCCGAACCGAACGGCTCGGACAGCGGGCGGAAGGAGTGCGCGGCGACCCCGGCCCACAGGGCCCGGGCCCGGGTGGTGGAGAAGAGGCGGGCGAGCAGGGTGGCGGGCAGTGGGGTGGGCAGGCCGAAGCGGGCGAGGAGCAGGGGGTGGGAGGGGACGCGCAGGAGGGGGCCCAGCACGTCGTGGCTCAGGGCCTCCCAGTGGCGCGCCGAGGGCTCCAGCAGGCGCCGGTAGCGGGGGCCGTCGGGGCCGAGCAGGCGGGCGGTGTCCTTCACCGAGCGCAGCAGCACCCCCGCCGTGCCGTCGTCCAGGGGGTGGACGCAGTCGACGTCCGGCAGCCGCCAGCGCAGTCCGTGCCGTGCGAGGTCCAGCGCCTGGTGCGCGGGCGAGGCGACGGTCATGGAGTGGACGGCCGAGCAGTGGTCGTGCAGCAGGCCGGGCAGGATCGCCTCCTGGCTGCGGGTGCCGCCACCGACCTCGTCGGCGGCCTCCAGGAGGGTGACGTCCAGTCCGGCGCGGGCGAGGAGCGCGGCGGCGGTGAGTCCGTTGGGTCCGCCGCCGACGACGATCGCGGTGGTCATGGGGTGATGTCTCCCACGCCGCCCTCCACCGTGAACGTCCTCTTCCGGCACGAACAGCCGCCTCGGCACGAACCGCCCTGAATCATTGCAAAGTTCCCGGACATACCAGTAAATTGCGCCCCACCCTTCGAGACGTCACCGGCAGACGGGGCAATGGATGAGCACGGACGACCGCGTCGCGGTGACGACCGGGATCGCACGACTGCACGCGTCGCCCGGACTCGCCGGGCCCGGCCGGCTGGGGCTGGTGACCAACCACACCGGCGTCCTCCCCGATCTGCGTCCCGCCGCGCCCGCGCTGCTCGCGGCCGGCGCGCCGATGGTCGCCCTGTTCGGACCCGAGCACGGGCTGCACGGGACGGGCCAGGCCGGCCAGGGCGAGACCGCCCGGCGGGACCCCACCACGGGCCTGCCGGTCCACGACACCTACCGGTGCGACGGCGAGCGCCTCGACACCCTGCTGCTCGACAGCGGCGTCGACGCCCTGGTGTTCGACCTCCAGGACATCGGAGCCCGGTTCTACACCTACGTGTGGACGATGTTCGACCTGATGGTCTCGGCGGCCCGTACGGGCGTGCGGTTCGTGGTCGCCGACCGGCCGAATCCGCTCGGCGGTCTCGTCAGCGAGGGCCCACTGCTCGATCCGGCGTGGGCCGGCTTCGTCGGGCGCGCCCCGATACCTGTCCGGCACGGCCTCACCTGCGGTGAACTCGCCCGGCACCTCAACGCCTCCGCCGTCGCCGACCTCGCGGGCCGGCCCGCCGACCTGACGGTGATCGAGGCGGCCGGCTGGCAGCGCGCCATGGACGCGGCGGCCACCGGCCTGCCCTGGATCGCGCCCTCGCCGAACATCCCGACGCCCGCCACGGCCGCCGTCTACCCCGGCACCTGCCTGTTCGAGGGGACGAACCTCTCCGAGGGCCGGGGCACCACGCAGCCCTTCGAGATCGTCGGGGCGCCGTACCTCGACGCGCGGTTCGCGCCCGCGCTCGCCGAACTCGCCCTGCCGGGAGTGCACTTCCGTGACCTGCGCTTCGTACCGACCTTCCACAAACACGCCGGACGGCCGCTGCGCGGGGTCCAGCTCCACCTCACCGACCGCGTGGCGTTCGCTCCCGTACGCACCGCCGTCGCGATGCTCGCCACGCTGCGGCGGCTGTACCCGGACGACTTCGCCTGGCACAGCCCGGACGGCGGCGCGGAGGGGACCGGGGAGACCGGCCGCCGTCCCTTCATCGACCTGCTGTGGGGTTCCGACCGGTTGCGGCGCACCGTCGACGCGGGCGACGACCCCCTGCCGCTGTGCGCCCCGCCGGCACCGCCCGCCGACTGGGCCGGCGCCGACGTGCTGCTCTACCCCTGAGCCCACGGCCGTCGTCGTACCCCCCGCCCCGGGAGCGGGGCCGTACCTCATGGAAGGACACCCCGTCGATGACCGACCGTCCGACGACATCCCGGGCCGGGACGCGTGGCTTCCGGGTGGGTGACGGGCCCCGGCTGGTGGAGGCGTGGCGGCGGAGCGCGCCGGCCGACCCCATCACCCCGGACCGCTTCCGCTCCCTGGTGCTGCTCGACGCCAACTTCGACCCGGAGGGGCTCCGGGTCGCCGTGGACGGCGACCGGGTCGTCGGCGCGGCCTACGCGGTCCGCCGTCTGACACCGATGAGCGGCACCGACCTGGAGCCGGAGCAGGGCTGGATCCCGTTCTTCTTCGTCGACCCGGCCGCCCGTGGGCGCGGCCTCGGCCGTCGGCTGCTGACCGACGCCCTCGACTGGCTGCACGGCCACGCCCGCACCCGCGTGGACTTCTCCTCGTACACCCCGAACTACATCCTCCCCGGGCTGGACGCCGAGACGTACCCGGAAGCGGCGAAGCTCCTCGATTCGCTGGGCTTCCAGACCCTGTACGAGGCGGCGGCGATGGACCGCGGTCTGGTCGGCTACCGCTTCCCCGGCACGGCGGCGCGCCGCCGGGACGAACTGACGGCCCGCGGCCACCGGTTCGCCACCCCGTCCGACGACGACCTGGTGGAGCTGCTCGCACTCGCCGGGAGCCGCTTCAACCCGGACTGGGCGCGGGCGATCCGGGAGTGCCTGGCCGCGGGCACGCCGCTCGACCGGATCGTCGTCGCCCGGGACCCGTCGGGCCGTCTGGCGGGCTGGGCGATGCACGGCGCGTACGCGTCGGCGGACGAGCGGTTCGGCCCGTTCGGCGTGCGGGAGGAGATGCGCGGCACCGGGCTCGGCACGGTCCTGCTCCACCTGGTCCTGGAGCGGATGCGGGCGCGCGGCGCGCACTCGGCGTGGTTCCTGTGGACCGGCGAGCGGTCCCCGGCGGGCCGGCTGTACCGCGCGGCGGGCTTCACCACGACCCGGGTGTTCCGTGTGCTGCGCCGGGAGGCCGCCCGATGACACCGTCCCGCCGCGCCGACGGCCTGCCCGCCCGTCAGCCGGCACAGGGGGCCGAGCGCCTGAGCCGCCGTCACTTCGCGCTCGCGCTCCCCTCGGCGCTGCTCGTCTCCGGCTGCGCGGCGCCGCACCGGGGCACCGGGCGGCCCGGTGATCCGATCGTCCTGACCCTGCTCTCGCACTACGCGAGCGGGGAGCTCAAGGAGGCGCTGCGCGGCCCGGTGGACGAGTGGAACGCCACGCACGACCGGGTCAAGGTGCGGACGACGGCCGTCGAGTTCACGGACCTGCTGACCACGTTCATGGTCCGGCAGGCCGCCGGCCAGGGCGCCGACATCCTCCACCCGTACTGCCTGTGGAACGGCCAGCTCGTCCGGGCCGGCGTCCTGCGGCCCGCCCCGGCCGGGCACGCCGAGGAGATCAGGCGCGGGTACAGTGCCGCCGCGGTCGGCGCCGCGTCGGTGGGCGGCAGGGTGTACGGCTACCCCACCGAGGTCCAGACGTACGCCCTGTACTACAACAAGCGGCTGCTGCGCGCGGCCGGTCTCGACGGGCCGCCGCGCACCTGGCGGGAGCTGGAGGAGACGGCCTACCGCACCACCAGGCGGGACCGGTACGGCAACACGCTCGTCCAGGGTTTCGGCCTGTCGGCCTACGACGACTCCACCACCGTCGGCCAGACGCTCGCGCTGCTCAACGCCGCCGGCGGGACGTTCGTCTCGGCGGACAGCAGGAGCACCGCCATCGACTCACCGGCCGGCCGGGCCGTGTTCGACCTGGAGCACCGCCTCGTCGCCCGAGGGGCGAGCTCCCCCGGCGTCAACGTCTACCGCGCGTTCCCGGCCGGGCAGGTGGCCATGGTGATCAGCGCCGGCTGGTGGACCGGCAGCCTGAAGACCCTGATGGGCGGGGACTACCGCGATGTCGGCGTCGCGCCGCTGCCCCTGCCCGAGGCGGGCGGCGCACGCGCCACGCTCTGCACCGGTTTCATGCTCGGGGTCAACACGGCCAGTGCGCACCCCCGCGAGGCGTGGGAGTTCCTGCGCTGGCTCAACGCCGAGAGGACGGGCGGCGAGAAGGGCGCGGCGGCGACCCGGATGAGCGCCCTCCAGGTGTCGGTCGGCTCCCTGACCGGCCGCGCCGACGACATGCGGACGCTGCTGGGCGCGGGCGCCGGGAACGGCGGGGCCGGCGATCCGAACCTGCGGCCGTTCCTGGACGCGCTGGCCTACGCGGTGCCGGAGCCGAACATGCCGGGGGCGCAGCAGGCCAAGTCGCTGCTGCGCAAGAACATCGAGGCGCTGTGGACCGGCCGGCGGTCGGTCGAGGAGGCGCTGCGCGTCACCCGCCGTCAGGTCGATCAGGAGGTGGCGCGCGCATGGTGAACGCCCTGGTGCCGGAGACGGCCGAACGGACCCCTCGTGCGCGGGCCGTCCGACCCGCCGTCGACGGCCGCATCCGCCACCGGCGCCGCCAGACCGTCGTCGCCTACCTCTTCCTGGCGCCGGTACTGCTGTTCTTCGCGGTCTTCTTGGTCCTGCCGCTCGGCTTCGCGCTGCTGCTGTCGACGTCCCACTGGTCGGGGTTCGCCCTCGGCGACATCGAGCCGGCCGGCCTGGACAACTTCACCGGCCTGTTCGCGGACGGATCGACGTTCCTGACGCCGATCCTCACCAACACGCTGCTGTTCGCCCTGGGCACCGTCGTCCTCGCCCTCACGGGCTCGGTGCTCGTCGCGACCTGCATCGACAAGCTGCGGTTCCAGGGGCTGTGGCGCACCCTGTACTTCCTGCCGATCGTCACGACCGTCGTCGCCGTCGGCAACGTGTGGAAGTACATGTACGAGCCGGGCGGTCTGGTCAACGGCGTCCTCAACGCCGTCGGAATCGGCTCGGTGGCGTTCCTCGCGGACCCGGACACCGCGCTGCCCTCGGTCGTGGTCGTCCAGGCCTGGGCCTCGCTGGGCTCGGCGGTCCTCGTCCTGACCGCCGGGCTGAAGTCCATCCCGGAGTCGTACTACGAGGCCGCCGCGCTCGACGGCGCCGGAGCGGCCACCGTCTTCCGGAGGATCACCCTGCCGCTGCTGCGGCCGTCCCTGCTGTTCGTGTGCGTCACCCAGTTCCTCACCGGCCTCCAGTCGTTCGCGCTGATCAGCGTGATGACCAGGGGCGGGCCGGGTGACGCGACCAACGTGGCCGCGCTGGAGATGTACCGGCTGGCCTTCAGCTACGGCGACTGGGGCACCGCGAGCGCCGCCGCGTTCGTGCTGTTCGTGGTGGTCCTCGCGGTCACGCTGGCGCAGTTGTGGTGGTTCCGGCGCAATGGGGAGGACGCGTGAGGGAGGGAGGACGCGTGAGCCGTCGCCGTTTCCCGTGGCTGTCGTCCCTCGTGGTCGCGACCGGCGCCGTGCTCACGGTGGTGCCGTTCCTCGACATGGTGATGACGTCCTTCAAGGGACCCGGTGAGTCCGGCACGCTGCCGTACCGGTTCCTGCCCCAGGCGTTCGACCTCTCCAACTACCGGGCTGCGGTCCGCCAGTTGGACCTGCCGGTGCTCTTCCGCAACAGCGTGGTCGCCACCGCGCTGATCACCGGGTCGGTGCTGCTCACGTCCTCCCTCGCGGGCTACGCGCTCGCCAAACTGCGCTTCCCCGGCCGGGACTTCGTCTTCCGCCTCGTGCTGTCCACGATGATGTTCCCGCCGTTCCTCTTCTTCATCCCGCACTTCCTGATCCTGGTGCACTGGCCGCTGGCGGGCGGCAACGACCTGTCCGGGCGCGGCGGTGCCGGCCTGACCGTCAGCATCGCGGCGCTCGCCATGCCGTTCCTCGTCAACGGCTTCGGGATCTTCCTGACCCGCCAGTTCATGGTCGCGATCCCGGACGAGGTGCTGGAGGCGGCGCGCATCGACGGCGCCGGCGAGTTCGCCGTGTGGTGGCGGATCGTGGTGCCGCAGACCAAGCCGGTCCTGGTCACGCTCGGGCTGCTGACCTTCGTCGACGCCTGGAACGAGTACATCTGGGCGCTGCTCGTCTCGACCGCCAACCCGGACGTGATGACCCTGCCCGTCGGCATCCAGCTGCTCCAGGACCACGTCGACCCGACCCGCACGATGCCCATCGTCATGGCCGGCCTCGTCCTGAGCATCCTGCCGGTCCTGCTCCTGTTCCTGCTCCTCCAGAAGTACTACGTCAGGGGCGTCATGCTCAGCGGCCTGAAGTGACCCCGGCCCCGCCGCCGGCCCCGGACAGCACGGTCAGAGCCCCACGATCCCGTTCCACCGCCGGGTGAACTCCGGGCGTTCCGTGGAGGTGATGTCGCGGGCGACGGCGAGGCGGCGGCGCATGCCGGAGTCCGGGAAGATCAGGGGGTTGTCGGCGAGGGCGGCCGTCTCCTCGTCCTTGGCGGCGGCCAGGACCTCGCGGGCCGCCGGCACCGGGCAGACGTAGTTCACCCAGGCGGCGAGCCGGGCGGCGACCTCGGGGGCGTAGTAGTAGTCGATCAGGCGCTCGGCGTTGGCCTTGTGGCGGGCCCGGTCGGGGATCATCAGGGAGTCCGACCACAGCTCGGCGCCCTCCTCGGGGACGACGAATCGGATGTCGGGGTTGTCCGCCTGGAGCTGGATGACGTCGCCGGAGTACGCCTGGCAGGCGAGGACGTCCCCGCTGACCAGGTCCTTGGTGTAGTCGTTGCCGGTGAACCGGCGTATCTGGCCGCGGCGGACCTGCCGCTCCACCTGGTCGCAGACCCGGTGGAAGTCGTCCGCGGTCCACCGGGTGATGTCGACGCCGTTGCCCTGCATGAGCAGCGCGAACGACTCGTCCAGGCCGGACAGCAGGGTCACGCGGCCCTTGAGGTCCTCGGCCCACAGGTCGGAGACCCGGCGTATGTCGCGGCCGAGCGCGCGGCGGTTGTAGGCGATGCCGGTGATGCCGGACTGCCAGGGCACGGTGAACCGGCGGCCCTTGTCGAAGGCGGGCGAGCGGAGCAGCGGGTCGAGGTGCCGCGCCACGTTCGGCTGGCGGGCGCGGTCCATATCCTGGACCCAGCCGAGCCGGACGTACCGGGCGCACATCCAGTCGCTGATGACGACCAGATCGCGGCCGGTGGAGCGGTGGCTCATCAGCGCGGGGCCGACCTTGCCGAAGAACTCGTCGTTGTCGTTGATCTCCTCGACGTAGTCGACGGAGATCCCGGTGCGCTTCTCGAACCCCTCCAGCGTGGGCCGCCGGCCGGGGTCGTCATCGTCGGTGTCGATGTAGAGCGGCCAGTTCGCCCAGGTCAGCTTCTTGTCACGCGCGGAGTCGTCGGCGGCGGCCCGGTCACCGGGCGCCACATAGGCCGCGGGCACCCCGCAGCCGCCCAGGGCACCGAGCACGGCGGTGCCCCCGAGGGCGGCGAGGAGGGAGCGGCGGGACAGCGGGGGCTTGCGGGAAGCAGTCTGGAACACCCCGGAAGCATGCCGTCCCACCGTGTCCACGGACAATCGGCTCAAGGAGCCGTCAGCCGTCCAGCGACGTCATCACGTGCTTGATGCGGGTGTAGTCCTCGAAGCCGTACGCCGACAGGTCCTTGCCGTAGCCGGACTTCTTGAAGCCGCCGTGCGGCATCTCGGCGACCAGCGGGATGTGGGTGTTGATCCACACGCAGCCGAAGTCGAGCTTCTTGGACATCCGCATCGCGCGGCCGTGGTCCTTGGTCCACACCGAGGACGCCAGGGCGTACTCGACGCCGTTGGCCCACTCGACGGCCTGGTCCTCGTCGGTGAAGGACTGGACGGTGATGACCGGGCCGAAGACCTCGTTCTGGATGATCTCGTCGTCCTGCTTCAGGCCGGAGACGACGGTCGGGGCGTAGAAGTAGCCCTTGTCGCCGACCTGCTGGCCGCCCGCCTCGACCTTGGCGTGGGCGGGGAGGCGCTCGATGAAGCCGGAGACCTGCTTGAGCTGGTTGGGGTTGTTCAGCGGGCCGAACAGCACGTCCTCGTCGTCCGGCTGGCCGGTCTTCGTCTCGGACGCGGCCTTGGCGAGCGCGGCCACGAACTCGTCGTGGATGGACTCCTGGACGAGGACGCGGGTGGCGGCCGTACAGTCCTGGCCGGCGTTGAAGAAGCCGGCCACGGAGATGTCCTCGACGGCCTTGGCGATGTCGGTGTCCTCGAAGACGACGACCGGGGCCTTGCCGCCCAGCTCCAGGTGGACCCGCTTGAGGTCCTTGGAGGCGGACTCGGCGACGGACATGCCGGCGCGCACGGAGCCGGTGATGGAGGCCATGGCCGGGACGTCGTGCTCGACCATCATGCGGCCGGTGTCGCGGTCGCCGCAGAGGACGTTGAAGACGCCCTTGGGCAGGATCGAGCCGATGATGTCGGCGATCAGGACGGTGGAGGCCGGGGTGGTGTCCGACGGCTTCAGGACGACCGTGTTGCCGGCGGCGATGGCCGGGGCGAACTTCCACACGGCCATCATCATCGGGTAGTTCCAGGGCGCGACCTGCGCGCAGACGCCGACCGGCTCACGGCGGATGATCGAGGTCATCCCGTCCATGTACTCGCCGGCCGAGCGGCCCTCCAGCATCCGGGCCGCGCCCGCGAAGAAGCGGATCTGGTCGACCATCGGCGGGATCTCCTCGGAGCGGGTGAGCCCGACCGGCTTGCCGGTGTTCTCCACCTCGGCCGCGATCAGCTCCTCGGCGCGCTCCTCGAAGGCGTCGGCGATCTTCAGGAGGGCCTTCTGCCGCTCGGCCGGCGTGGTGTCGCGCCAGCCCGGGAAGGCACGGGCGGCGGCCTCCATGGCGGCGTCCACGTCCGCCCGCCCGGACAGCGGCGCGGTGGCGTACGCCTCGCCCGTCGCCGGGTTGACCACCTCGGTGGTCCGTCCGTCGGCGGCGTCCCGGAACTCACCGTCGATGTAGTTGCGCAGACGACGCAGCTCGGTGCTCACTGCCGGCCTCCTGGTCTGGTTCAAGCTGTCCGATCTCTGAGACACCCACCCTAGTCGGCGTACCGACGTTTTCAACACCCCCACCCCGACCAGTTCTGCGAAATCCGCAAGGTCAGGTCTCGTAAACAACGAATTTCATCGATCAGGCCTTGCGAAACTGTCGAGACGTCGTGCACAGTGAGGCCGTGGCCAGTCGAAGCGCAGACCAGAGGGACTCGTCCCGCGAGTCCAGGAACGGCGGCAGTCCCCAGCTGGACGCCGTCTCCCTCGCCATCATCCAGCAGCTCCAGGAGGACGGCCGCCGGCCGTACGCCGCGATCGGCAAGGCCGTCGGTCTGTCCGAGGCGGCCGTGCGCCAGCGCGTGCAGAAGCTGCTGGACCAGGGCGTGATGCAGATCGTCGCCGTCACGGACCCGCTCACCGTGGGCTTCCGCCGGCAGGCGATGGTCGGCATCAACGCCGAGGGCGATGTCGAGAAGATCGCGGACGCGCTGACTGACATGTCGGAAGTCGAGTACGTGGTGATGACCGCGGGCTCGTTCGACATCCTCGCCGAGATCGTCTGCGAGGACGACGACCACCTGCTGGACGTCATCAACAAACGCATCCGGTCCCTGCCCGGAGTGCGCTCCACCGAGAGCTTCGTCTACCTGAAGCTCAAGAAGCAGACCTACATGTGGGGAACCCGATAACCGTGAGGACCCGATAACCGTGAGCAGCAAGGACCTCAGCCGCACCGCGTACGACCACCTGTGGATGCACTTCACCCGCATGTCCTCGTACGAGAACTCCCCCGTCCCGACCATCGTCCGGGGTGAGGGCACCTACATCTACGACGACAAGGGCAAGCGCTACCTCGACGGTCTCGCGGGTCTGTTCGTGGTCCAGGCCGGTCACGGCCGCACGGAACTCGCCGAGACCGCCTTCAAGCAGGCCCAGGAGCTCGCCTTCTTCCCGGTGTGGTCCTACGCCCACCCCAAGGCCGTCGAGCTGGCCGAGCGTCTCGCCGACTACGCCCCGGGCGACCTGAACAAGGTCTTCTTCACCACCGGCGGCGGCGAGGCCGTCGAGACCGCCTGGAAGCTCGCCAAGCAGTACTTCAAGCTCCAGGGCAAGCCGACCAAGTACAAGGTCATCTCCCGCGCGGTCGCCTACCACGGCACCCCGCAGGGCGCCCTGTCGATCACGGGCCTGCCGGCCCTGAAGGCCCCCTTCGAGCCGCTCGTCCCGGGCGCGCACAAGGTGCCGAACACCAACATCTACCGCGCCCCGATCCACGGTGACGACCCGGAGGCCTTCGGCCGCTGGGCCGCCGACCAGATCGAGCAGCAGATCCTCTTCGAGGGCCCGGACACCGTCGCCGCGGTCTTCCTGGAGCCGGTGCAGAACGCCGGCGGCTGCTTCCCGCCGCCCCCCGGCTACTTCCAGCGCGTGCGCGAGATCTGCGACCAGTACGACGTGCTGCTCGTGTCGGACGAGGTCATCTGCGCCTTCGGCCGTCTCGGCACGATGTTCGCCTGCGACAAGTTCGGCTACGTCCCGGACATGATCACCTGCGCCAAGGGCATGACCTCGGGCTACTCCCCGATCGGCGCGTGCATCGTCTCCGACCGGATCGCCGAGCCGTTCTACAAGGGCGACAACACCTTCCTGCACGGCTACACCTTCGGCGGCCACCCCGTGTCGGCCGCGGTGGGCCTCGCCAACCTCGACCTGTTCGAGCGCGAGAACCTCACCCAGCACGTGCTGGACAACGAGGGCGCCTTCCTGCGGACGCTCCAGAAGCTGCACGACCTGCCGATCGTCGGCGACGTCCGCGGCAACGGCTTCTTCTACGGCATCGAGCTGGTGAAGGACAAGAACACCAAGGAGTCCTTCAACGACGAGGAGACCGAGCGCGTCCTGTACGGCTTCCTCTCCAAGGCGCTGTTCGACAACGGCCTGTACTGCCGTGCCGACGACCGCGGCGACCCGGTCGTCCAGCTCGCCCCGCCGCTGATCTCCGACCAGGGGACCTTCGACGAGATCGAGCAGATCCTGCGGGCCACCCTCACGGAGGCGTGGACCAAGCTCTGATCATCCGACGGGATGACCGACCCCGGCCCCGGTGCCCTCCGTTCGAGTGAGAACGGCGGCCCGGGGCCGTGTGCTGTCCGGGCTCCCGTCCGGGACCTGCCTAGCGTGCCAGTGACCGATCAGCCCAGCCTTCGTTCCCTCGGACGGGGGAACAGGCACGGGAAAACGGATCTGAACCGAGGTGTACGCCCATGGAGGCTCCGCCGGACAACGACGTGCTCTGGGCACGCTCCCTGCACTTCAGCCACCGCGACGGCTCCCCCGGACTCGCCGGGGTCACGCTCGGCGTGCGGCAGGGCGAGATCCTCGCCGTCAGCGGCCCGCGCGGCAGCGGCAAGACGACCCTGCTGCGCTGCCTGTCCGGCCTGGAGCCGGTGCGGTGCGGCGAGGTGTGGTTCAACAGCTCCCCCGTGCACACGCTCGGCCCGATGGCCCGCGAGCGGCTGCGCCGGGAGCGCTTCGGCTGGATCGACCCGGAGCCGTTCCTGGTCCCCGAGCTGAACGTCTGGGAGAACGCCGCGCTCCCGCTGATGCTGCGCGGCGCCGGTCGCCGCCGGGCCAAGGTGGCCGCGCTGGAGTGGCTGGAGCGGCTGGACGTCGGCGAGAAGGCCCGCAGCCGCCCGCGCGACCTCCAGCACGCCGAACGCCAGCGCGTCGCCATCGCCCGCGCGCTCGCCCCCGGACCCACGGTCCTCTTCGCCGACGAGCCCACGGCCCCGCTGCACCGCGCCGACCGCGCCCACGTCCTGCGCACGCTCACCGCGGCGGCCCGCTCGCACGGCATCACGGTCGTCCTCGCCACGCACGACGCCGAGACCGCCGCGCTCGCCGACCGTACGGTGGCCCTGCTGGACGGGCGGCGCGTGCACACCGTGCACCTGCCGGACAGCCCCGACACGGAAGGCCGGGCCGCGTGCTCGCTCTCCGTCTGACCCGTGCCGCCCGGCCCGCCGTCCAGCTGCGCCGCCTGCTGGTCACCGCGGCCTCGGCGGGCACCGGTTTCCTGCTGCTGTCCAGCCTCGGCCACGCCCTGAACCACCCGGAGGCCGCGACCGCCTCCGCGCTGCGCCTGGCCTGGTGCGCGGTGCCGCTCGCCGCCACGGTGCACCTCGCGCTCGCGGTCGCCCGCACCGACCCCGGCACCCGGCCGCGCCCCGGCCTGTCCGCCGTGGGCCTGGGCCCGGCCCGCCTCATGGCCGTCTCCGCGCTGACGACGGCCCTGTCCTGCACCCTGGGCTCGCTGCTGGCCCTGCTGGTCTTCCTCCACCTGCGCGGCGACCTGACGGGCATGCCGTTCGACGGCGCGGCGGCGGACGTCCTGGCGGCCGACCGCTCCCTTCCGCTCCCGGCGACCCTGACCCTCCTCGCCCTGCTCCCGGTCACGGCGACGACGGCGGTGGCCCTGGCCCTGCGCCCGAGGGACCCGGTCCCCCCGCCCCGGACCGGCCGCGGCTTCGGCCGCTTCGGGGCGTACGGGGCGTCGCCGAGGAAGGAGACGTTCGGGACGGCGGGACGCTTCAGGGGACGGGCAGCGGGATCGAGGGCACCGGCCACGGCGGACTCGCGTACCGCGGGCGGTCGTACCGCCGGGGCGGCGGGCGCGGACGGCGACGCGTCGGCACCGGGTGCCGGAGCCGGCCCCGAGTCCCCCGCGCCGGCACCGGACACCGAGGTCCAGCCCCCCGCCGGCCTCCCCTGGGGCGTGGCCCTCGTCACCGCCGGACTGGCCGTACAGGCCTACGCCGGCCGCTCCACCCCCGCGCCCTCCCTCGCCGTGCTCCTCGGCTGGCTCCTCACCGCCACCGGTCTCGTCCTGGCCGGCCCCGGCCTCACCCACCTGTGCGGGCGGCTCCTCCAGTCCACCCGCCCGGGGGCGCTGAGGCTGCTCGCCGGCCGGGTGCTCATGGCGGAGGCCGCCCGGATCGGCCGCCCGCTGGGCGTGGTCTGCGCGGTGGCGTCCGCCGGCTACGCCATGACCGCCCTGTACGACGGCGCCGGCCCGGCCCCCGCCTTCGGCCCGCTGTCCGCCCTCGGCGCGCTCGTCGTCGCCGGCTGCACGCTCGCCACCCTCCTCACCGCGGCCGTGGAGGCCCGCCAGTGCCGCGCCGACACCGTCGCGGCGCTGCTCCGCCTCGGCGCGCCCGCCGCGATGCTGCGCGGCGCCGCCGTCCTGCGCGCCGCCGCCCTGCTGGCCCTGTTCGGCCCGCTCACCCTCGGGATCGCCGCGCTGTCGGCGCTGCCGCTGAACTGAAAAAACTTCGGCGGTCGCCGATGAGTCCGGCGCGGGCCGCCGGTCTACCCACCGAACGCGACGAACCGCGCACGACCCGGACGGAAGAGGCCCGCATGTACCAGCAGATGATCTTCGTGAACCTGCCCGTGAACGACCTGGACGCCTCGAAGAAGTTCTTCACGGAACTCGGCTACTCGATCAACCCGCAGTTCAGCGACGACAAGGCGGCCTCCGTGGTGATCAGCGACAGCATCGTCGCGATGCTGCTGACCAAGCCGTTCTACGCGACCTTCACCAAGAAGGAGATCGCCGACGCGACGACGACCAGCGAGGTGCTGATCTGCCTGAGCGCCGAGAGCCGCGAGAAGGTGGACGAGCTGGTCGACAAGGCCATCGCCGCCGGTGGCACGGCCAGCGGCGAGCCCCAGGACCAGGGCTTCATGTACGGCCGCGCCTTCGACGACCTCGACGGCCACACCTGGGAGGTCGTGTGGATGGACCCGGCGGCCGTCCAGGGCTGACCCGCGGTCCGAACATCCGTGCCAGCATGGGCGGGTGCAACCGACACCCGCCCAGCCGCACCGCGCCGCCCACGACCGCGAGATACAGTCCCTCGCCGAGTTCGACGAGGTGGTCGCCGAGCACGGCTCGCTGGCCCGGTTCCGGGTCCAGGCCGTCGACCTGACCAGCCGCACGGACGTCCTGCTCCGCCTCGACACCACGGGCGCCGTCTTCCTCGGCTGCCCGATGGACCCCGAGGCCGCCGCCCGGATCCGGGCGGCCGGGGCCCTGGTGTTCCCGCCGGTACCCGGGCTCCCGTTCGACCCGTACCGCGCCTTCCTCTACACGCCCGACGAGCTGTTCGAGTCGCTGGACGCGGGGTACGAGGTGACGCCGGACGCGCGCGCCTACGCCTGGTTCCAGCGGACGAAGGCCGACGGCGACGTCTTCTCCTCGATGCTCCGCGCGATCCACGACGACGCCGTCTCCGACGCCCTGGACGAACTCCTCGTCGGCGCCCGGGTGGTGGGCGTCATGGGCGGCCACGCGATGGCCCGGGGGACCGACGCGTACGCCGGTGCCGCCCGGCTCGGCCGCGAACTCGCCCGCGCCGGTTACACGGTCGCCACCGGCGGCGGACCGGGCGCGATGGAGGCCGCCAACCTCGGCGCCTACGCCGCTCCGTTCACCGACGACATGCTGGACGACGCGCTCCGGCTGCTCGCCAAGGCACCCTCGTTCCGGCCGTCGGTCGGCGAGTGGGCGCGCGCCGCGTTCGAGGTGCGCGAGCGCTGGCCGGGCGGCGGGGACTCGGTGGGCATCCCCACCTGGTTCTACGGCCACGAGCCGCCGAACGCCTTCGCCGCGCACATCGCCAAGTACTTCGCCAACGCCACCCGCGAGGACGGCCTGCTGGCCCGCTCCACCGCCGGGGTGGTCTTCCTGCCGGGCGCCGCCGGGACCGTGCAGGAGGTCTTCGACAACGCGACGCCCAACTACTACGAGTCGCGCGGCGAGCCGACCCCGATGGTGCTCGTGGACAGCGGGCACTGGACGCGGGAGCTGCCGGCCTGGCCGTTGCTCCGGTCGCTGGCGCGAGGGCGGGCGATGGAGTCCCGTATCGCCCTCGTTGACCGGATCGAGCAGGCTCCGGACGCGCTCAAACGTCTGGGTGGTTAATAAGCGGGCAAAGTCAACGGCCGTTCATGGCCCGTGCGTTGACACTTCTTATGGAGCGCTTATAAACCTGGGAGCCTCCCGGGGTTGCTGGGGCCTCAGCTGTCCATGCCTCATCCGACGCCTCAACTCCCCCTCCACCCCCCGCAATTGCACTCTGTAAAGGACAAACCTTGTCCATGACTCCGCGTAGCGTACGTCGTTCCGTGCGCGTTCTGGGTGTCGCCTCCGGGTCGGCGGCGCTGGTGCTGGGACTGGCCGGCTCCGCTCTCGCGTGCAACATCAAGGACTTCTCCGCCGAAGCCAAGTGCGACGGCGACAAGGGCGTCATCGTCGTCACCGACACGGACGCGTCCGCCAGGGACGCCACCGTCAGCGTCTTCCTCAAGGGCGTCGGCGGCGTCGAGACGAAGGTCGGCGAGCAGCCGGTCAAGGGGTCCAAGGAGGGTGCCTCGATCACCTTCGCCGAGGACTGGAAGCCGAGCGCCACCTACCGGATCCACGTCAAGGCCGGCGACATCGTCGACGAGGACGTCCAGCCGGACCTGGTGACCCCGTCCACCGCCTGCACCACCGAGAGCGAGACCCCGAAGCCGACGGCCAGCGCGACCCTGTCGCCGTCGCCGTCGTCCTCGCCGAGCAAGTCCGCCCCGGCCCAGCCGGCGACCCCGGCCCCGTCGGCCTCCGGGTCGAGCTCCGCCCCGGCCGGCACCGCCGAGAACGCGCCGTCCCCGGCGGCCGGTGAGTCCAACCTCGCCGAGACCGGCGCCAACTCCAACACCGGTCTGATAGCCGGCGTCGCGGCGCTCCTGGTCGTCGTCGGCGGTAGCGCCGTGTGGTTCGGCATGCGCCGCCGTGGGGCCGGCCGCAACGGCTGACCGCACCGCCGTACCGCGTCCCGGCCCGTCCCCCTGTGCCCAGGGGGGCGGGCCGGGGTGCGTCAGCCGAACGAGGTCCGCTCCAGCCAGAACTCCAGCACCTCGCGGTCGCCGAGCACCTCCAGGCCGGGCGCGTCCAGCGGCAGCCGGCGGTAGAAGGCGAGCAGCACCGAGGTGAGCGGGCCGCGCAGGGCGACCGTGGCCTTCTCGTGCCCGCGCCGCCAGCTCATCCCCTCCTCGCCCAGGTCGACGATCCACTCGGCGTTCAGGGCCGGGTCGGTGTCGGTGGCGTGCAGGTGGATCGAGCGCCGCGGGCCGCGCAGATCCCGTGCCGCCTCGTGGGGCGTGTTGCCCTGCACCCATTCCACGAGCTGGAGCCACTCGTCCAGCGCGTCCGCCGCGATGTCCGGCGCCACCTCGTAGGGCAGCCCGGCGGCGAGCGTCGCGTCGGCCCGGTGCACGGTGATCTCGCAGGCCATGCGGCGGGCCCAGAAGCCGGCGTTCAGCACCCCGGACCACGCCCACACCCCGGTGTCGGGGCCGGCCTCGCGCAGCGCGCCGACGACCAGGTCGCCGGTGTCGGCGAGCCACCGGTCCAGGGCCGCCGCGTCCCCGCGCTCCCGCGGACCGGCGCCCAGCGGCACGGTTTCCGGCGGGATGTTCTCCTGCGCCCGGGTGCGCACCAGGGCGTCCACCCAGCGCAGGGCGCCCCCCGTATGGCGTACGAGGTCTTCCAGCGACCAGTCGGGGCAGGTCGGCACGGTGGCGGACAGGTCGGCGCCCGAGGTCACCACTGCTCTCAACTGCTCGACCTGCTGGGCGATTGCGTCACAGTAACGGTCATGCGTGAGCAAAGGCATGGCCTCACTCTAGGATCTGTCGATCAGTCGAGCACGACGGTTTCGGCCACGTCGAACTCCACGCCGACCGACGCGCCGGGCTCCGGCGCGTCCCGGAGCGGGCAGGCCGCCTCCAGTCGCGGGCCGTCCGCCGGCTGGAGGCGGACGGCCACATGGGTGCCCTTGAAGGTGCGGGCGGTCACCGTGCACGCCAGGCCCTGGTCGGCGGGCACGAGCCGGACGCCGGCCGGGCGGACGAGGACCGTGCGGTGGCCCTGCGCGGAGCCCTCGGGCACCGGCAGCTTGCCCCACGGGCTGTCGGCGACCGAGTCGGCGACGGTCGCCGGGACCACGTTCTCGAAGCCGAGGAAGCGGGCCACGAACGCGTCGGCGGGCCGCTGCCACACCTCAAGCGGCGTCCCGGACTGGGCGATGCGCCCGTCCCGCATCACCACCACCCGGTCGGCCAGCGCGAACGCCTCTCCCTGGTCGTGGGTCACGGCGAGCACGGTCGTCCCCAACCGGCCGAACAGCTCCCGCAGTTCCACCACCAGCCGCTCCCGCAGCGAGCGGTCCAGCTGGCCCAGCGGCTCGTCCAGCATCAGCAGCCGGGGCCGGGGCGCGAGCGCCCGGGCGAGGGCCACGCGCTGCTGCTCGCCGCCGGACAGCGAGGCCACCGCCCGCCGGGCGGCGCCGGGCAGCCCGACCAGCTCCAGCAACTGGCGCACCTCGGCGTCCCGTTCGCCCTTGGCGACGCCGTGCATGCGCAGACCGAACGCCACGTTCGCGCCGACGTCCCGCTGCGGGAACAACTGGTGGTCCTGGAACATCAGTCCGACGCCCCGCTGGTGCGCGGGTACGCCCGTCTGGTCCCGGCCGTCGAGCAGGACGCGCCCGCCGGACAGGGGCTGGAGCCCGGCCACGGCCCGCAGCAGCGTGGACTTGCCGCTGCCGCTGGGGCCGAGCACGCACACCACTTCGTGCTCGGCGACATCGAGGCCGACGGTGTCGAGCACGGCTCGCCCGCCGAAGCGCACGGTCGCGGCATCCAGGCTCAGCAGCATCTAGAACTCCCCCGTCCGGTCGGTCCGCAGCCGCTCCAGGATGAGCAGCGCGGCGGCGCACACCACCATGAGAATCGTCGAAAGGGCCATCGCCTGGCCGTAGTTGAGGTCGCCGGGACGGCTGAGCAGCCGGGCCACCGCGACCGGGAGCGTCGGGTTGTCGGGCCGGGCGATGAACACGGTGGCCCCGAACTCGCCGAGCGACACGGCGAACGCGAACCCGGCCGCGACCAGCAACGCCCGCCGCACCAGCGGCAGATCCACCTCCCGCCACACCCGCCAGGGCGAGGCGCCCAGCACGGCCGCCGCCTCCCTGAGCCGGACGTCCACCGCGCGCAGCACGGGCAGCATGGTCCGTACGACGAACGGCGCGCCGACCAGTGCCTGGGCGAGCGGCACCAGGATCCAGGACTGGCGCAGGTCCAGCGGCGGCTTGTCGAGCGCGATCAGGAAGCCGAAGCCGACGGTCACGGCGGAGACGCCGAGCGGCAGCATCAACAGCGCGTCGAATCCCCGCACCAGCCGTCCCGCGTCCCGCCGGGCCAGCGCGGCGGCGGCGAGACCACCGATCATCACGGCGATGGCGGTGGCCGCGACCGCGTACTCCAGCGAGGTCCACACCGCGTGCGCGGGCGCCACCAGGAACGTACCGCCGTCCGCGTGGGTCAGCGCCCGGTAGTAGCCGAGGCCGGGCGCGTCCAGGGAGCGGCGGACGAGGACGGCGAGCGGCAGGACCAGCAGCAGCGCGACGACGGCGAGGACCGAGGCGAGCAGGGTCCACTGTCCGGCGCCGCGCGGGCGCCGGGCGGTCGCCTTCGGGTCCACGAGCCGCAGCGCGGTCTCCCGGCGCCGTACCGTCCAGGCGTGCACGGCGAGGACCGCGCCGACCGCCGCGAACTGGACCAGGGTGAGGACGGCGGCCGTGGACAGGTCGAAGACCTCAGAGGTCTGCCGGTAGATCTCCACTTCGAGGGTGGAGAAGGTGGGGCCGCCGAGGATCTGCACCACACCGAAGGAGGTGAAGGTGAACAGGAACACCATCAGGGCGGCGGCGGCCACGGCGGGCGCGAGCGCGGGCAGGGTGACCTTGCGCCAGGCCGTCAGCGGGGAGGCGCCCAGCATCCGGGCGGCCTCCTCCTGCCGGGGGTCGAGCTGCGCCCACAGCCCGCCCACGGTCCGCACAACGACCGCGAAGTTGAAGAAGACATGGGCCAGCAGGATCGCCCACACCGTGGTGTCCAGCCGTACCCCCCACAGCTCGTCCAGCAGCCCGCCCCGGCCGACCAGCGCCAGGAAGGCGCTGCCCACGACGACGGTCGGCAGCACGAACGGGACGGTGACGACGGCCCGCAGCAGGTGCTTGCCCGGGAAGTCGAGGCGGGCGAAGACGTAACCGGCGGGCAGGGCGAGCAGCAGGGTGAGCCCGGTGGAGGCGAGCGCCTGCCAGGTGGTGAACCACAGCACGTGCCGGATGTCCGGCTGGGTGACGACGTCCGCGATCCGCCCGAGGTGCCAGGCGCCGTCCGTCTTCAGCCCGCGCGCGACGATCGCGGCCACCGGCCACGCGAAGAACAGCGCGAAGAACGCGACGGGCAGGGCCATGAGGCCGAGCCGCGTCGCGTTCCCGCGCCTGTCCCTCGTGCGGGCGGTCACTTCAGTACGAGTGACGTCCACGACTTGACCCACTGGTCGCGGTTGGCGGCGATCTTGTCCGGGGCCATGGTCTCGGGATCCTTGGCGGCCGGCCCGTACTTCGTGAAGTCGGCGGGGACGGCGGCCCCCTCCACGACCGGGTAGACGAACATGTTCAACGGCATGTCCTGCTGGAACTCCTTGGTGAGCAGGAAGTCGAGGAACGCCTTGCCGCCCTTGGTGTTCTTCGCGTTGCTCAACAGCCCGGCGTACTCGGTCTGCCGGAAGCAGGTGCCGTACGCCACCCCGGTCGGGGCGGTGCTCGGCCGCTTCTTGGCGTAGATCACCTCGGCGGGCGGGGAGGAGGCGTACGACACCACGAGCGGCCGGTCACCGCCCGCCTTCCTGCCTTCGGAGGAGCCGGAGAACTCCTGGTAGTACGCCTGCTCCCAGCCGTCGACGACCTTGACGCCGTTGGCCTTCAGCTTCTTCCAGTAGCCCTGCCAGCCCCCGTCGCCGAACTGCGCGGCGCTGCCGAGCAGGAAGCCGAGGCCCGGAGAGGAGGTGGCCGCGTTCTCGGTGACGAGCAGGTTCTTGTACGCGGGCTCGGCGAGGTCGGCGAAGGACTGCGGTGGCGTCAGCTTGTGCGCGCTGAACCATGCCTTGTCGTAGTTGACGCAGATGTCGCCGGTGTCGACGGGCGTGACGCGGTGCTTGTCCTGGTCGACGCGGAACTCGGGCCGGACCGTGTCGTAGCCCTTGGCCTGGTACGGCTGGAAGAGCCCGTTGTCGAGCGCCCTGGACAGCAGGGTGTTGTCGACGCCGAAGAAGACGTCGCCCTGCGGGTTGTCCTTGGTCAGCACGGCCTTGTTGACGGCCTGCCCGGCGTCGCCGTCCTTGAGGACCCTGACCTTGTACCCGGACTGCTTCTCGAAGTCCTTCAGCACGTTCTTGGAGACGGCCCACGAGTCGTGGCTGACGAGGGTGACGGTCTGGGAGTCCGAGGACGACTGAGCGTCCGACGTACCGCACGCGGACAGGCCGATCAGGCCGAGCCCGACCGCCACGGCCACGAAGGTCTTGTTGTGCACTGGATGTCCTCCTGGGGTGGGCCAGGAAGAGACGCGGCCCTGCCCGGGCTCCGCTGGGGAGACCCGGGCAGGGCGCAACAGCTTGAGTGATGACCGAACTTCCTACCCAGAATGACCTGGGCGAGGTTCAGAGGGTCTGCGGCCCGGTGCCGCACTCTCAGCGCTGTGGCGCTCCCCTGTCGGAATATGAAGATATGTGGACGGGGTCAGATTACCGCTCGGTGGCCGCGAGCTGACCGCAGGCCCCGTCGATCTCCTGTCCCCGGGTGTCCCGGACGGTGACGGGCACGCCGTGCGCCGCGATGGCCTCCACGAACGCCTTCTCGTCCTCCGGCCGCGACGCGGTCCACTTCGACCCCGGCGTCGGGTTCAGCGGGATGAGGTTGACGTGCACGGGCTTGCCCTTCAGCAGCCGCCCGAGCCTGTCGCCCCGCCACGCCTGGTCGTTGATGTCGCGGATGAGCGCGTACTCGATGGACAGCCGGCGCCCGGACTTCTCGGTGTACTCGAAACCGGCGTCCAGCACCTCGCGCACCTTCCACCGCGTGTTCACGGGGACGAGGGTGTCGCGCAGTTCGTCGTCGGGGGCGTGCAGGGAGATCGCGAGCCGGCACTTGAGGCCCTCGTCGGCGAACCGGTGGATGGCCGGCACGAGCCCGACGGTGGAGACGGTGATCCCGCGCTGCGAGAGACCGAGGCCGTCCGGGGCCGGGTCGGTGAGCGCCCGGATGGCGCCGACGACCCGCTTGTAGTTGGCGAGGGGCTCGCCCATCCCCATGAAGACGATGTTGGACAGCCGCGCGGGCCCGCCGGGCACCTCACCGTCCCGCAGCGCCCGCATGCCGTCCACGATCTGGTGGACGATCTCCGCGGTGGACAGGTTCCGGTCCAGCCCGGCCTGCCCGGTCGCGCAGAACGGGCAGTTCATACCGCACCCGGCCTGCGAGCTGATGCACATGGTGACCCGGTCCGGGTACCGCATGAGCACGGACTCGACCAGCGTCCCGTCGAACAGCCGCCACAGCGTCTTGCGCGTGGTGCCCTGATCGGTGGACAGATGCCGGACGACGGTCATCAACTCCGGGAACAGCGCCTCCTGGAGCTTGGCGCGGGAACCGGCGGGGATGTCGGTCCACTGCTCCGGGTCGTGCGCGTACCGCGCGAAGTAGTGCTGCGAGAGCTGCTTGGCACGGAACGGCTTCTCACCGATCCCGGCCACGGCGTCCTTGCGCTCGGCGGGCGTGAGGTCGGCGAGATGCCGCGGCGGCTTCTTGGCTCCGCGCGGCGCGACGAAAGTGAGTTCTCCGGGCTTGGGCATGGTCCTACCAGTGTCGCAGATCCACACGGGTGGCCCGGCGAGTGTGTGGCGCGGCCGTTCCTAGTCGCCGTCGGTGTCCCCGCTCCGGTTCCGGCTCCGGCTCTTCTGGGCGCTGCTCACCAGTTCGCCCGCGCCGCGCGTGAGGGCCGCGACGATCCTGACCCAGCGCGGGCCGCCGCGCTCCGCCCACACCACGCACACGCAGCCGCCGAGGACGAGCACCAGGACGCCGAGCAGTAGAAAGACCATGTTCCCCCCTGTGTTCCCACGTACCTTGCCATGCGACGTGTCACCACGTCACGGGCAGGGTCCTCGGCCCGCGGATCAGCCCCCGCCGTTGGAACTCCACCTCCTCGGGCGGCACGGCCAGGCGGATGCCGGGGAAGCGGGTGAGTACGGCGCCGATCATGACCTCGGCCTCCATGCGGGCCATGACGGCGGCCAGGCAGTGGTGCGGGCCGTGCCCGAAGGCCACGTGGGCCAGGTTGTCGCGGTCGAAGTCCAGGGCGTCCGGGTCGGGGAAGACCTCGGGGTCGCGGTTGGCGGCGAGGTAGGCGTTGTAGACGACGTCACCGGCCCGGATCAGCCGGCCGCCGACCTCCACGTCCTCCGTGGCGACGCGGGGGATGCCGACGCCGTTGCGGTGCGGGACGTAGCGGAACAGTTCCTCCACGGCCCGGGGCAGCAACTCCGGCTCGCGGCGCAGCCGGTGGAGGTGGCCGGGGTGGGTGAGCAGCGCGTACATCATCGAACCGCTGTTGTTGCGGACCGCGTGGCCGCCGCTGACCTGGACGGCGATGGCGAGGGAGACCGCCTCGTCGTCGGTGATCTCGCCGGCCTCGGCGGCCCGCGCCAGCACGCCCGCCAGATCGTCGCGGGGGTCCTCTCGGCGCCTTCGGAGCAGTTCGGTGATCCGGGACCGGGTGGTCCGGGCCGCCTGCCTGGCCCGCTCCTCCGACTCGGCTCCCGCGGACAGCAGGGCCTCGCCCGTCGCGGCCCAGCGGTGCCAGTCCTTCTCCGCCACGCCGAGGAAGTCGTGGAGCACGGCGACCGGGAAGGGGCCGTGCAGGTGTTCCATGAGGTCGGCCGGGGCGCCGGCGCGTTCCATCCCGTCGAGCAGGCCCGCGGCCCTGCGCTCCGCGAGCGGTCGCAGCCGCCGCATGCTCCGCCCGGTGAACGCGCGGGCGACGACCCCGCGCAGCCGGGTGTGCCGGGGCGGATCGATGTACTGAAGGCCCGCCGTCTGCGAGGCCACCGGCACCGGGCGCATGGTGGTGACGGCGCGGCCGACGACCTGTTCCCGGGAGAAACGCGGGTCCGAGGTGACGAACCGGACGTCCTCGTACCGTGTGACCAGCCACGCGCACCCCTCGCCGTACGGCAGCCTGATCCGCGCGACCGGCTCCTCACGCGCCAGCACGTCCAGAAACGGATCGGGAACGAGCGCGGGCAGATCCTCGACGGGCCAGAACCGGATGGGCGGGGGTGGCGGGGTGGAGACGTGGCCGGGGCCGGGACCGGGGCCAGCGGGGGCGAGGGCCGGGTCGGACGGGGCGGGCGTCGGGTCGAGGGGCATCGGCTCACTCCCTGCTGCGTCACCGGGCGGCGGTGGAACGGCCGTCCTCTGAGGGAGTCTGCCGCGCGCCGGCGCCACCCGCCGACTCCTGCTGCGGCATCCGGGTGCGGAGGTGTCCGAGCACGGTGCCGGCCGCCGACTCCCACTGCGGCATCCAAACGCGGAGACGCCCGAACACCACCCCAGCCACCGACACCCGCCGCCCCATCCGGGGACGGCGGAGTGGTCCGGGTACGACAACGGCCCCCGCCCTGTGCAAAGGCGGAGGCCGAAGAGACGTACCGTACGGCTCACGTGGAGCCGACGAAGATCACCATCAGCAGCCACACCACCGGCGCCGTGGGCAGCAGCGAGTCGAGCCGGTCCATGATGCCGCCGTGCCCGGGAAGCAGGGTGCCCATGTCCTTGATGCCCAGGTCCCGCTTGATCATGGATTCGCCGAGGTCGCCCAGCGTGGCGCTGGCCGCGACCGCGAGGCCCAGCAGCAGGCCCTGCCACCAGCTGCCGCCGTCGATCAGGAACTGCATGCACAGCGCACCGGCGACCATCGCGAACAGCACCGCGCCCAGCAGCCCCTCGCGGGTCTTGCCGGGGCTGATGCGCGGCGCGAGCTTGTGCTTGCCGAAGCGCCAGCCGACCGCGTAGGCACCGGTGTCGCTCACGACCGTCAGGATCAGGAAGGTGAGCACCCGCCAGGGACCGTCGTCGGCGGTGAGCATCATCGCGACGAACGTGGCCAGGAACGGCACGTAGAACGCGGCGAAGAGGCCCGCCGTGACGTCCCTGAGGTAGTTCTCCGGCGGCTCCGTCATCCGCCAGACCAGCGCGGCCAGCGCCGTCAGCGCCATGGCGACCCACGCGCCCTCGGCCCCGCGCACATAGCCGGCGACGACCATCGCCGCGCCGCCGACCGCGAGCGGCACCAGCGGCGCCTTGATGCCCTTGCGCTCCTGGAGCCTGCTGGTCAGCTCCCACAGGCCGACGACGACGGCGACCGCGATCACGCCGACGAACACGGCCTTGACGATGAACAGGGACGCGACGATCACCACACCGAGCCCGACGCCGACGCCTATGGCCGCGCTCAGGTCACGGCCCGCGCTCTTCTTCTGCGGCGCTGGCGCCGGCTGCGGGACGTCGGGCATGGGCTCCGGGTTCTGGGTCTCGGCCGGGAGTTCCCGGGCCTGGAACGTCTCGTCTCGGAACAAGGGGCCGCTCAGTCGAGCGGCCCCCCGGTCGTCGTCCTGGTCTCCTCCGCCGTACGCGGGGGCGTCGGGCACGATGGGCATGGGGCGAGTCAGCTGCGCCTCAGGCGCATCGTATGCGGGACCCGCCGGGCCGGCCCCCGGGACAGGCTGGGCGGGCCCACCGCCGGTGGGCCCCCAGTACCCGGCCTGGCCCGCCGATGGCGGCGCCCCCCAGGAAGAGTCGCTCATCAGACTTCGAGCAGCTCCGCTTCCTTGTGCTTGAGGAGCTCGTCCACCTGGGCGACGTACTTCGCCGTGGTGTCGTCGAGCTCCTTCTCCGCACGACGGCCCTCGTCCTCGCCGACCTCGCCGTCCTTGATCAGCTTGTCGATGGCGTCCTTGGCCTTGCGGCGCACCGAGCGGATCGAGACCTTGGCGTCCTCGCCCTTGCCCTTGGCGACCTTGATGTACTCGCGGCGGCGCTCCTCGGTCAGCTCGGGGAACACCACCCGGATGATGTTGCCGTCGTTGCTGGGGTTGACGCCCAGGTCGGAGTCGCGGATGGCCTGCTCGATGTTGCGCAGAGCGCTCTTGTCGAACGGGGTCACGACCGCCATGCGCGGCTCCGGCACGGAGAACGAGGCCAGCTGGTTGATCGGCGTCGGGGCACCGTAGTAGTCGGCCACGATCTTGTTGAACATCGCCGGGTGCGCACGGCCGGTGCGGATCGCGGCGAAGTCCTCCTTGGCGACCACGACGGCCTTCTCCATCTTCTCCTCGGCTTCGAGGAGGGTCTCTTCGATCACCACTTGCTCCTGCGTGTCTTGAGTAAGGCCCGGCTGCGGTTCCTGAACTCGGTCGGCGGCCGGCTGCGTCGCGTCTTCTTCCTGCACGGTTCCCGACCGGCAGGACATTGTCCATCCCCCGGCCGGGGTCCGGCCCCCTCACAGGGCCGCACATCACCGGCCGGGTCGGTACCGGGTCAGTCCCGGCTGCCCTGGTCACCCACCAGCGTGCCGATCTTCTCACCCTTGACGGCGCGGGCGATATTGCCCTCCGCGAGAAGCTCGAAGACGAGGATCGGGAGCTTGTTGTCGCGGCACAGCGTGATGGCGGTGGCGTCGGCGACCTTGAGGTCGCGGGTGATGACCTCGCCGTAGCCGAGGGCGTCGAACTTGACGGCGTCGGGGTTGGTCTTGGGGTCGGAGTCATAGACCCCGTCCACGCCGTTCTTGCCCATGAGCAGCGCCTCGGCGTCGATCTCCAGGGCGCGCTGGGCGGCGGTGGTGTCGGTGGAGAAGTAGGGCATGCCCATACCGGCGCCGAAGATGACCACGCGGCCCTTCTCCAGGTGGCGCACGGCACGCAGCGGGATGTACGGCTCGGCGACCTGGCCCATGGTGATGGCGGTCTGCACACGCGACTGGATGCCCTCCTTCTCCAGGAAGTCCTGGAGGGCGAGGCAGTTCATCACGGTGCCGAGCATGCCCATGTAGTCGGAGCGGGCGCGGTCCATGCCGCGCTGCTGGAGTTCGGCGCCACGGAAGAAGTTGCCGCCGCCGATGACGACCGCGATCTGGGCGCCGTCACGCACGACGGCCGCGATCTCACGGGCGATCTTGTGCACCACGTCCGGGTCGACGCCCAGGCCCCCGCCACCGGAGAAGGCCTCTCCGGACAGCTTCAGCAGAAACCGGCCGCGTACTTTGCCGTCGTCGCTCTTCTGGGCCTTGGTGGTCATGGGGATCCCAACTCTTTCACGTGTTGCACATACGAAGAAGGCCATTGCCGATGGGGTTGCTTTTCGCTCCCATACGCGGCAATGGCCTCCTCGTCAGATCTGCTGCCGTCCGCCTCACGCCGGGGTGTGGCGGTGTGCGCGGACGACTGCGGTCGACCCTATCGGGATTTCCTCGTGGATTTCTCCGGGGGTCGCGCGTCGATCGCGGTACGGACTCAGATGCCGACCTTGATGCGCGAGAAGCGCTTCAGGGTGACACCGGCCTCGTCCAGCACCTTCTGGACCGACTTCTTGTTGTCGAGCGCGTACGGCTGGCCGAGCAGCGTGGCGTCCTTGAAGAAGCCGTTGAGGCGACCCTCGACGATCTTGGCGATCGCGGCCTCGGGCTTGCCCTCGGCGCGGGTGGTCTCCTCGGCGATGCGGCGCTCGGACTCGACGACGTCGGCCGGCACGTCCTCCTTGGAGAGGTACTTCGGCGCGAAGGCGGCGATGTGCTGGGCGACGCCCTTGGCGATCTCGGCGTTCGGCTTGTCGAGCTCGACCAGGACACCGATCTGCGGGGGCAGGTCGGGCATGGTGCGGTGCATGTAGGCGGTGACGTAGCCGTCGGCGAACTGCGCGAAGCGGTCCAGGACGATCTTCTCGCCGAGGTTGGCGTTGGCCTCGTCCACGAACGCCTGGACGGTCTTGCCGGGCTCGATCTCGGAGGCCAGCAGGGCCTGGAGGTCGGCCGGGTTCGTCTTGGCGACGTGCTCGGCGATGGCGTTGGCCACGGCCTGGAACTTCTCGCCCTTGGCGACGAAGTCCGTCTCGCACTTCAGCTCGACCAGGACACCGGAGGAGTTGTCGTCGGCGATGATGGAGACCACGGCGCCGTTCTCGGCGGAGCGGCCCTCGCGCTTGGCGACGCCCTTCTGGCCCTTGATGCGCAGCGCCTCGACGGCCTTCTCGACGTTGCCCTCGGCCTCGTCCAGCGCCTTCTTGCAGTCCATCATGCCGGCGCCGGTCAGCTCACGGAGCTTCTTGACGTCGGCGGCGGTGTAGTTCGCCATGAGTCTGTGAGTCTTTCTCGAAGTCTGGTTTAGATCCGCACGGTCGCGACCCACATGTAGTCGCGGACCGCGTACGTCGTGCCGACCTACGGGTGAACAGCGGGGGCGGAGTCATGTCCCGCCCCCGCCGTCGAACGCTGACGGATCGGCGTCAGGCCTGCTCGGCCTCGGCAGCCGGAGCCTCGGCAGCCGGAGCCTCGGCGGCCGGGGCCTCGGCAGCGGCCTCGGCCGGCTTCTCGGCCTCGGCGGCCGGAGCCTCGTCCTTCTTCTCACCTTCGAGCAGGTCACGCTCCCACTCGGCGAGCGGCTCGCCCGCGGCCTTCTCGCCCTTGTCGCCGGTGGCGACGCCGGAGCGGGCGATGAGGCCCTCGGCGACGGCGTCGGCGATCACGCGGGTGAGCAGGGTGACGGAGCGGATCGCGTCGTCGTTGCCCGGGATCTTGTAGTCGACCTCGTCGGGGTCGCAGTTGGTGTCGAGGATCGCGACGACCGGGATGTTCAGCTTCCGGGCCTCACCAACGGCGATGTGCTCCTTCTTGGTGTCCACGATCCAGACGGCGCTGGGCACCTTCTGCATCTCGCGGATACCGCCGAGGGTCTTCTCCAGCTTGGCCTTCTCGCGCGAGAGCACGAGAAGCTCCTTCTTGGTCAGACCGGACGCGGCGACGTCCTCGAAGTCGATCTGCTCAAGCTCCTTGAGGCGCTGCAGACGCTTGTAGACGGTCGAGAAGTTGGTGAGCATGCCGCCCAGCCAGCGCTGGTTGACGTAGGGCATGCCGACGCGGGTGGCCTGCTCGGCGATGGCCTCCTGCGCCTGCTTCTTCGTGCCGACGAACATGACCGTGCCGCCGTGGGCGACGGTCTCCTTGACGAACTCGTAGGCGCGGTCGATGTACGACAGCGACTGGAGCAGGTCGATGATGTAGATGCCGTTGCGCTCGGTGAAGATGAAGCGCTTCATCTTCGGGTTCCAGCGACGGGTCTGGTGACCGAAGTGGACGCCGCTCTCCAGCAGCTCCCGCATCGTGACGACGGCCATGGCCGTTTCTCCTTGGTGTTCTCGGTTGTGCCGCATCCGCCGGACGGCGGATGCGCCTGACGCCCGCGATGCGCCGTGCCGCGAAGGACCGAGGGGCGCTTGGTACGAACCGTTGCCGGCCGTCGTACCGGGGCGTGCGAAGTCGACCCGGTGACCCGGATCGCCAGAAGAAGTGTACGGGACCGGCGAGGCACCGGGTGACGCCGCTGTCCACAACCGGCGAACGGTCCACAGGCCGGGCCACGATCGGCGGATGTGCGGGACGGTGTCGGCATGCGACGAACGATGCGATGCGCGCTGCTGTGGCCGGCGCTGGTCCTGGGGTTGGCGGCGGTCCTGCTCACGCCTCTGGCCTGGGCGGACACGCCTCCGGTGGTGCCGCCGCGCCCTCCGACGGCCCCCGTGCCGCCGGTGGCCCGCGCCTGGCCGGTCGGTGTCCGCCCACCGGTCCTGCGTGGCTGGGAACCACCGGCGACGGTGTACGGCCCCGGGCACCGGGGGGTGGATCTGGGAACGCAGGCCGGGGCGCCCGTACGGGCGGTCGCACCGGGCCGGGTGCTGTTCGCCGGGCGGGTGGCGGGGCGGGGCGTGGTCTCGGTGGAACTGCGGGGGACGGATCTGCGGACGACGTACGAGCCGGTGCGGGCGTCGGTCCGGAAGGGGCAGGAGGTGGGGGCGGGGGCGGTGGTCGGGGTGGTGGAGCCGACGGGGTCCCACTGCGGGACACGGGCGTGCGTGCACTGGGGTCTGCTGCGGGGTGACGCGTACGTGAACCCACTGTCCGTGCTGCCACCGTGGCTGCTGGACGGGGGGCCGTCGAGATTGCTGCCGGTTCTGTCTTAGCGGAGTCGGATGCGCCGCGGCTGCGGTGGGCTGCGCCTTGGCCGCGGGTTCGGCTTCGCCTTGACCGCGGGGTGGGTGAGGGGAGGTCGCCACCGTCGCGAGCCGGCCGCGGGCCCGTCGTGGTCGCTCGCGCCGTTCCCCCGCGCCCCTTCGGGGAGCTGCGGTGCCGTGACCGCGGAGCCGGCGAGACCGCTACCGTCGCGAGCCGGCCGCGGCCCCCTCGTGGCCACCCGCACAGTTCCCCGCGCCACCTTCGGGGAGCTGCGGTGCCGTTGGTCTGGTCGCTCGGTCGTCCGGCAAGCGCCGGGCAGCGTCTCTGCCCCTGGCCGGTGTCGGCTGGGTTCAGCCCTTCACGCCTCGCAGCGCCATGCTTACGGCCGCTTCCGTCACCACCGTGGGATCCTCGGCCGCGCCCAGCTCGATACGCCGTACCGCCGCGTCCACGACCCCCTGCAACAACATCGCCGCCAACCGGGGCTGCCCGTGTCCCAGCTCCTCCAGCGCCTCGACGATCATCGCGACCAGCCCCCCGTGGGCCGCCCGGATCTTCTCCCGGGCCCCGGCATCCAGCTCACTCGCGGAGATGGCGACGACCGCCCGGTGCCGCCGGTCCCCCACCAGCGCGAGCTGCTGCCGCACATACGCCTCGACCTTGCCCTCGGCCGTCCCGGCCCGCTCCATCGCCGCCGCGACCTCCGCCGCCCACACCGGGAAGTCGACCTCGCACAGCTCCTCGACCACGGCGGCCCGGGACCGGAAGTACTCGTACACGGACGACCGCGCCAGCCCCGTCCGCTCGGCCAGCGCCGGGAAGGTCAACGCCTCCGTCCCACCCTCGGAGAGCAGGGACCGAGCCGCGTCCAGCAGGGCGGCTCGCTGCATCGACCGGTGTTCGGCCACGGAGGCCGCTCGAATCCTTGGCACGTCGACCACTTTACGGACACGCCGTCCCGGAAGGCAGGAGTCAGCGCCCGAAGCTCGCCAGCTTGGCCCGCAGCTGGAGCACCGACTTGGTGTGGATCTGGCTGACCCGGCTCTCGGTGACCCCGAGCACGTTGCCGATCTCGGCGAGCGTGAGCCCCTCGTAGTAGTACAGGGTGACGACGGTCTTCTCCCGCTCGGGCAGCGTGTTGATCGCCCGCGCCAGGAACCGCCGCAGCTCGCGGTCCTCGGCCACCTCCACCGGATTGTCGGCGGCGGTGTCCTCCAGCGTGTCCATCAGGCTGAGCCGGTCCCCGCCCTCGCCGCCGACGTGCAGCAGCTCCTCCAGGGCGACGACGTTGGCCAGCGACAACTGGCTGAACACGGCGTGCAGTTCGTCGACCTCCATGCCCAGCTCGGCGGCGACCTCCCCCTCCGTCGGCGTCCGCCGCAGCCGCGCCTCCAGGGTGGCGTAGGCGCGCTCGACGTTCCGCGCCTTCTGCCGGACCGAGCGGGGGATCCAGTCCAGCGCCCGCAGTTCGTCGATCATCGCGCCGCGGATCCGGGTGATCGCGTACGTCTCGAACTTGATCTCCCGGTCGATGTCGAACTTCTCGATCGCGTCGATCAGCCCGAACACGCCCGAGGAGACGAAGTCGGCCTGCTCCACATTGGGCGGCAGCCCGACGCTGACCCGGCCGGCCACGTACTTGACCAGCGGCGAGTAGTGCAGGATCAGCTGCTCCCGCAGCCGGTCGTCCCCCGTCGCCTTGTACGACCGCCACAGCTCGTCGAGTGTCGAGGGAGCGGGCGGTCGCACGCTGCCACCGTCGCGGGCGGCTGGGGGGATCGCCGCCCGGTCGGACCCGGAGGTGTGCTGGGGCATTCGTCGCCTTGTGCCGTTCTGCCGTGAAGTGCCGTGAAGTGCCGTGGAGTGGGTGGAGGTGGGGTTCCTGGGGTGAAGTGGGGCTGCCTGGGTGAGGTGACGGTCTGATGTGGGGTTGGCGCGATCTGCGCCACCGCCTTCGTGAGCGTAGCGTGACTGAGGAGTCGCGGTGTGCGAACAGGGCTGCGCCACCCGTGCGCGGGGCGCTCGCGCCGGTCGGGTGACCCCATGCCGGGGCTCGCTCTGTGTGACCGGCCGGAGGCGCCAACTCCGGTAAACGCCAAGGGCGTCGGGGGTTCCCCCAGACGGCCGAACACGCCCGGTCAGCACGGACGGTGACCATTTCGGACCGAGATCATCGCCTGGCGTGTCAACTTCCAGCCGTCGCCGTGTCGTTCGACGTAACCAAGTGCTCGGAGTTCGTACAGTCTCGCGATCGCCTCGTCCCGCGTGGTGCGCGCGCCCAGCGCGATCTCCTCGGCGGGGGCCGCGCGGTTGCCGGGGAGGGCGGCGAGCACCGTGCGGGCGGCGGGTTGCAGCAGGTCACGCGGGAGGACGGGGCCCCGCCGGGCCGGCGCCAGCTCACCCATGTCGCCCACTAGTTCGATGACCTCCGTGGCATCGGTGACCAGGGTGGCCTCTCCGCGCAACAGTTCGTGCACGCCGGCGGAGAGGGCGCTGGTGACCGGGCCGGGGACGCCCATGGTGAACCGGCCGAGGCGCTGCGCGGCCCGCGCGGTGGCCAGCGAGCCGCTGCGGCAGGCCGCCTCCACGACGACGGTGCCCCTGGTCAGCGCGGCGATGACGCGGTTGCGGAGGATGAACCGGCTGGGGGTTGGATGATCGCCCGGCGGCAGCTCACCCACCACCAGTCCCTGTTCCGCGATACGCGCGATCAGCGCGGCGTGGCCGCGGGGGTAGGGCTGGTCGACGCCGCAGGCCAGGACGGCGACGGTGGCGCCGTGGGTGGCGAGGGCGCCACGGTGGGCGGCGCCGTCGATGCCGTACGCCCCGCCCGAGACGACGACCCAGCCGCGCTCGGCGAGACCGGAGGCGAGGGTGCCGGCAGCGTGGGCGCCGTACTCGGTGCAGGCCCGGGCGCCGACCACGGCCACGGAGCGGAGCGCCCACATCCGTAGGTTCGGCCGGCCCCGCACCCACAGCCCGAGGGGCCGCGCGTCCCCGAGGTCGTCGAGTTGCCGGGGCCACTCGGCGTCCCCCGGACGGACGAACCGCGCCCCGGCGGCCCGGGCCATCTCCAGGTCCCGCTCCGGCTCGGCCCGCCGGGCCCGCGCGACGAGTCCCTCCCACCGGGTTCCGCTCACCCCCGGCAAGGCGTCCCCGCCGCACCGCAGCCGCCGCACCACCTCCCCCACCCCGAACTCCCGCACCCACCGCCCACCGGCCTCGTCCCCCGCCTCGACGACCCGCCCGAGAAACACCCGGCCGAGCAGTTCGGCGCCGGGGTCCTCCTCCCCGGTCACGTCAGTGCTCCGATGGCCATCGGTACTCCGCGGGGGACACCGGTGCGCAGTTGCAGGGCCAGGGCGACGTCGGTGGCGTCCGGGCGGTCATGTCCGACGAGGTCGGCGACCGTCCAGGCGACGCGCAGGACACGGTCGATCCCGCGGGCGGTGAGCACGCCCCGTTCCAGGCTGCGCTCGGCGTCGTCCATGGCTCCGGCGGCGGCGTGGTACCGGCTGCGCAGTTCCCGGCCGGGCACTTCGCTGTTGGTGCGCCACGGGGTGCCGGTCAGGCGGGCCGCCGCCCGCTCCCGGGCCTGCCGCACCCGGTCGGCCACGGTCGCCGTGGACTCTCCGCGGGCGCCGGGCTCGGTGAGCTGGGCCCGGGTGACCGGGTCGACCTCGACGCGCAGATCCACCCGGTCCAGCAGCGGGCCGGACAGCCGGGACTGGTAGCGCCGGATCGCCGACGGCGGGCACTCGCACAGCGAGTCGCGGAGTGAGAAGCGTCCGCAGGGACAAGGGTTGGCCGCCAGAACCATCAGGAACCGCGCCGGGAACCGGACCACGCCCGCACTCCGCGCGATGACGACGTGCCCCGACTCCAGCGGCTGTCGCAGGGCGTCCAGCGTCTGGCTGTGGAACTCCGGCGCCTCGTCCAGGAACAGCACGCCGCGATGGGCGAGGGACACCGCGCCGGGCCGGGCGATGCCCGGCCCGCCGCCGACGAGTGACTGCATCGTCGCCGAGTGGTGCGGGGCGCAGTAGGGGGCGACGTCGATGAGCGGCTTGCCCGGGGGCAGCAGCCCGGCGACCGAGTGCACGGCCGTGACCTCCAGCGACGCCTCCCGGGTGAGCCGGGGAAGCACGGCGGGCAGGCGCTCCGCGAGCATGGTCTTGCCCGCGCCGGGCGGTCCCTCCAGGAACAGGTGGTGTCCGCCGGCCGCCGCCACCTCCACGGCTGTGCGGGCGGAGATCTGCGCGACGACATCGGCCAGGTCGTGTTCGTGGTCGTGGTGCGTGGCGCCGATGCTGTGCATGCCGGTGGCGGCGCCCGTGCCCGGGACGCGCAGTCCTGCCAGGAGGGGATCGGGCCGGCCCTGCTCGTCCGGTGTCTCGTCGGGGACGGGTTCCTCGGTCAGGACCGCGATGAGCTGCCGCAGACTGCGGACACCCAGCACGGACACACCGGGGACCAGTGAAGCCTCGGCGGCGGCGCACTCGGGCACGACCACCTGCTCGTACCCGGCGTCGGCCGCCGCGAGGACCGCCGGCAGGATGCCCCGCACGGGGCGCACCCGGCCGTCCAGTCCCAGTTCTCCGATCATGACGATGTCGGCGAGGACCCGGGGATCGATCCGTTCGGCGGCACCGAGCACCGCGCAGGCGACGGCCAGGTCGAACCCCGAGCCGGCCTTGGGGACGGAGGCCGGGCTGAGTCCGACGGTGAGCTTCTTCGACGGCCACGCCCCGCCCGAGTTCACCACCGCCGCCCGCACCCGGTCGCGGCTTTCCGTCAGGCTCTTGTCCGGGAGGCCGACCAGGGTGAAGGCCGCGACTCCGGGTTCGAGGTCGGCCTGGACCTCGACGACCACGCCTTCGACGCCGACCAGGGCGACCGAGCACGTACGGGCGAACGCCATTCAGGCCACCCCCCGTGCGTGTTCGACGGACGGGGCGCCCCGGCGGGGCAGCAGGACGCCGACGAGGTCGATGCGGACGCCGCCCGGTGGGGCTCCTCCGTGGGCCTGGATCCAGTGCTCGGCGAGTGCGCGGAGCCGGGCCGCCTTCGCGGGGGTCACCGCGGCCATCGGGTGTTCGTAGCCGCCGCCCCTGCGGGTCTTCACCTCGCAGACGACGAGGGCGTCGCCGTCCCTGGCCACGATGTCGATCTCGCCGCACCTGCCGGAGCGCCAGTTGCGCTCCAGGATCGTCATTCCCTGTGCGGCCAGCCGCCGGGCGGCCAGGTCCTCGCCGTACTTGCCGAGTCCGTCGCGTGCCTTGTTCATGTCGGCACCACCTCCGGCGCCAACGGTCACGCATCCGGCCGAGCGGTGTTGATCTTGGTGGACTACTCAGCGGTTGTGGAAAACTCCGTCATCCGTTTGCGCCGCCCACGCGGCCACCCACCCGGTCTCGCAGCCACCCACCCGGCCGCCCACCCGGTCACCCGGTCACCCCGTCACCCGCCCGGCAACTCCAGATCGCTCTTGTTCAGCTCCTCAATGTTCACGTCCTTGAACGTCAACACCCGGACCTGCTTCACGAAACGAGCCGGCCGGTACATGTCCCAGACCCAGGCATCGGCCATGGTGACCTCGAAGAAGACCTCACCTTGCACCGAGTGCACCTGCATCTCGTAGTCATTGGTGAGGTAGAACCGCCGCTCGGTCTCGATCACGTATTTGAACAGACCGACGACATCTCGGTACTCCCGGTAGAGCTTCAGCTCCATCTCGGTCTCGTACTTTTCGAGGTCCTCGGCGCTCATGGCATGTTCCCCTTCAGCCGTGCGATCCCCCCATTGTGCGCCAGTCCCGGGAACCTTCAGACGATTTCCGTGTCGAGGGTCACGGGCCGGGCGGGGGGACCTTCGACGAGCAGCGTGCGCAGCAGCTCGGCGAGTCTGGTCGGATACACCGTCTCATGTGCCCGGGTCAGTTCCTGACACGTCCACCAGCGCGCTCCGGCGACGCTGCGCCGCTCCAGCTCCGTCAGGCCCGTCGCCGCGGTGGCCGTCTGGGTCGTCCGGGCCAGGTAGTACCACTCGTCCTGGTCCCAGCGGCGGCCCGCGAACGGGAACGAGCACCGCCGCCGCCAGAGCACGGGACCGAGTTCGACGTCGGTGATGCCGGTCTCCTCGGCGAGTTCCCGCAGCGCGGCCTCCTCGCGCGTCTCGGCGCCCTCCAGGCCGCCGCCGGGCGTGAACCACCAGTCTTCGGCCGGGTCGTCCGGTTCGTGGCCGTGCAGGAGCAGGATGCGGTCCTCGGGGTCGAGGAGCACGACCCGGGCCACCTTCCGCGGACCGGCCCCGTCCTCGCCCTCGTACGACTCCTCCGCCGGCCGCGTGGTCTCAGCGGACACCGGCCGTCTCCGGACGGGCCGTGCGGGAGCGGGAGCGGCTCACACGGCCCGCGATCGGGCCGTAGGCGCCGCCGCCGAGGACCAGGACCGCACCGGCCACGATCAGCAGCTCGATCGTGCGCAGCGGGCCGGGCTCGGAGAGGGCGCCGAGCGTCTCGAAGCCCGTGGGGCGCCCCAGCATGCCCTTCCAGGGCCAGACCACGGCCTCCACACGGGCGGACACGGCGTCACGCGACACGGTGCCCTGTGCGGTGTCGGTGAGGTGGGCGGTGGAGTCCAGGGAACCCTGGCGTTCGTCGCCGAGCAGGAACAGCCGGCCCTCCGGGACGGTCACCGTTGCGAAGTTCTTGATCTCGGCGAGGCTGCCCTCGGGCAGGTACGGCTCGTCGATCTGCTTGCCGTTGACGGTCAGTTTGCCGTTCGTGCAGCAGGAGACGGTGTCCCCGCCCACGGCGACCACGCGCTTGACCACCTTGGCGTTGCTGACCCAGGTCTTGTCCTCGAAGACGACCACGTCACCGCGCCGCACCTCGTCGCCGTCGACGCGCTGGGCCAGCACCCGGTCACCG
The DNA here is from genome assembly GCF_014650735.1 of Streptomyces canarius. Taxonomy (NCBI): domain Bacteria; kingdom Bacillati; phylum Actinomycetota; class Actinomycetes; order Kitasatosporales; family Streptomycetaceae; genus Streptomyces; species Streptomyces canarius. Next base: position 82,930 of record NZ_BMVN01000017.1, on the reverse strand, counting down.
GCGTCGATGGTGGGGGTCATCGAGCTGGTGGGCACGGTGTACGGCCGGTAGACCAGCGCTCCCCAGGCGAAGCCGCCGAGGAACAGCACCAGACCCAGCGCCACGGCCAGTCCGGACAGCCGCTGCCCGAGCCGGCTGCCGCCGCCGGCCCGTGCCGTGCCGGTGCCGCCGCCCCGCGGGGCCGTACGCGTCATGCTCTCGCCACCCATGGACCCGCACCCTACCCGGCGGTACCGAACGGGGGCAGCCCTTCTCGCCCGGCCGGGGCGGCTGATTACCGCTGATTACCGCTTCGTGGACTCCGCGTGCCGGAGCACCGCGTTCTCGGACTCCTGGCGGTCGGTGCGCCTGCGCCGCCACACCACCACCGGCAGGACCGCCGCGACGGCGATGCCCTCGGGGGCCACCGTCAGGGACGCGGCGGCGGAGGACTGCTCGTTCAGGCCGGGCTGGTCGAAGGTGTCCGGGATCGGCAGGGTGCCCCAGCGGTTGATCGGCCAGGCCTTGACGATCGCGCGGCCGACGACCTTGTCGACGGGGACCATGCCGTGGTTCCGGTCGGACTGGTTGTACCGGGAGTCACGGGAGTTCTGGCGGTGGTCGCCCATCACCCAGATGAAGCCCTTGGGGACCTTGACCGTGAACTGGCCGCCCTGGTCGTCCACGCTGCACGGCGTGTTGCCCGGGTAGACGTACGGCTCGTTCAGCGCCTTGCCGTTGACCTTCAGCGGGCCGCTGCCCTTGCACTCGACCGTGTCGCCGCCGACCCCGATCACGCGCTTGATCAGGTCCTTCTCCTCCGCCGACGGCATCAGGCCGATCCAGCTGAGGACCTTCTGCACCGGGTTCGGCGTCGGCGTCGGCTCGCCGGCCAGCCAGTTGTCCGGGTCGTGGAAGACCACGACCTCACCGCGCTCGGGCTTGGACCCGAACCACGGCGTGAGCTTGTCGACCAGCACCCGGTCGCCCTGCTGGAGGGTGTTCTGCATCGAGTCGGACGGGATCGAGAACGCCTGCACCAGGAACGTCTTGATCAGCAACGCCAGGACCAGCGCGATGCCGATCAGGATCGGCAGTTCCTTCCAGAAGGACCGAGGCTGCCTCGGCCGCACGGCCGCCGCGCCCCCGCCCGGGCCGCCGCCGCGCGGCTCCGGCTCGCCCTCCGGCGTGCCCTCGTCGCCCGCCGCCGCGTCATTCCCGGAGCTCATGGCGCTGCCCGGTACGGGAACGTCCGGTTCCACAGGGTGCCTGCGGTGCTCCTCGCCGTCGTGTCCCGACCGTGCGCCAACCGCCACATCCCCCACGCCAACTCCTCACTCTGTGCCGCCGCCCGCGCCGCACCCGGCGCAGGCCCACCACTCCCATAACGAGCGGGAGTTCCGCAGGGGTCGGGAGCTGGGTCATTCCGTTCGGATCCTCGGAGGCAACCCTATGCGACGCCTGGGGACCAGCGGTCGTCCCCGGCGCCGCGTCGGTGACGCTTGCGAAGGTTTTAGGTTCTTCCAGGCGCGTCCAGTGACCGACCGGCCAGCCGATGACCATGGCCCGGCCGACCACCGAGTCCACCGAGACCGTGCCGCCGTAGGCCGTGTTCTGGTGGGAGCGGGAGTCCGCGGAGTTGCCCCGGTGGTCGCCCATCACCCACAGCCGGCCCTGGGGGACGGTGATGTCGAAGGGCGTGGCGGAGGGCACGTCCCCGGGGTAGAGATAGTCGCCCTCGGTGAGCGGGACGCCGTTGACGGTGACGCGGCCCTGGACGTCGCAGCACTTGACGTGGTCGCCGCCGACCCCGATGACCCGTTTGATCAGGTCCTTCTCGTTGTCGGACGGCAGCAGGCCGATGAAGGTGAGGCCTTCTTTGAACTGCTTGACGACGACGGGGTCGTCCTTCTTGGCGGTCTGCTCGTCCTGGAGCCAGCCGCCCGGGTCGTGGAACACGACGACGTCCCCGCGCTGCGGCTCGGAGCCGAACCACGGGGTGAACTTGTCGACCAGGACCCGGTCGCCGATCCGGATCGTCTCCTCCATGGACCCGGACGGGATCACGAACGCCTGCACGAGGAACGTCTTCAGGACGAGCGCGATGAGGACGGCGACACCGACCAGGAGGGGGATCTCCCGGACGGCCGACCGTCTGCGCTTGCGCTTGACCTTGCGTTGCAGTTGCCGCCGCTCCGCGCGCGTGCGGCCACCACCGGGCGCGGAGGTGCGGCGTACCCCGGTGGGCAGCAGGTTGTCGGCGGGCGTGCCGGGCACCCCGCGCGGCTTGCCGCGGTTACCCATGGGCGCCTCCGGTCGGGGCGGCAGGCACGCGCGCGTAGGCGGACGGCCGGGTCAGGTGCGTCCAGTGGCGGTACGGCCACACGATCCAGTCGGCACGGCCGATGACGTCCCCGACGGGGATCATGCCGCCGCCGGGCGAGCCGAGGTGGTCGCGGGAGTCGCTGGAGTCGCTGCGGTGGTCGCCGAGGACGAAGAGGCGGCCCGGGGGCACGACGACGTCGAAGGGCACGCTGGAGGCGCTGTCCCCGGGATGGAGGAACGCCGTCTCGTCGACCGGTCGGCCGTTCACCTCGATCCACCCCTTCTTGTCGCAGCAGACCACATGGTCTCCCCCCACACCGGCCACGCGCTTGATGTAGTCGGCGTCCCCGAAATACCCGGTGCCGTCGAAGACAATCACGTCGCCGCGGCGCGGCTGGGCACCGAAACGGTACGCCAACTTGTTTACGAGAACGCGGTCGCCGATCCTCAAGCCCTGTTCCATGGATCCGCTCGGAATCTGGAACGGTTGCACCACGAAAGCGTTGAGGACCAGCAGGAACGTCAGGCAGAGGAAGAGCGTGAGGGTGATCCTGCCGCCGGGCAGCCACTCGGTGACCCGCGACACCAACGCGAAACGCGACCGGCCCTCCACCCCCGGAGTACCGGGGTGGGAGGAGCGGTCGCGTTCCGTCGGCTGTGCTTCGGTGTCCATCGGGGCCAGATGCTATCCGGCTCCGCTGTGACCGGCGGGAAAGCGCTCAGCTCTCGCGCTTCTCCTTGATCTTCGCGGCCTTGCCGCGCAGGTCACGGAGGTAGTACAGCTTGGCGCGGCGCACGTCACCCTTGGTGACCAGCTCGATCTTCTCGACGATCGGGGTGTGCACCGGGAAGGTGCGCTCGACGCCGACGGAGAACGAGACCTTGCGGACCGTGAAGGTCTCGCGGACACCGGAGCCCTGGCGGCGGATCACAACGCCCTTGAACTGCTGCACACGGGAGCGGTTGCCCTCGATGACGCGCACGTGGACGTTGACGGTGTCACCCGGGCGGAAGGCCGGGATGTCGCTGCGCAGCGACGCGGCGTCGACGGAGTCGAGCAGGTGAGACATTTCGTCTGCTTTCTTCGCTGATGCCACAGGTCATCAACGGGAGCTAGGTGTACAGGAGTCTGCCGTGCGGGTCGGGGCGGGCGTCGTGTCCCCCTGTGGCAGGGGCGCACACCGGACGGGCGCACAACAGCGGTCTATTGTTCCACGCCCTCGGCCCGGCGCCAAAATCGGCCGTACGGCTCCCCGTCCGGGTCCGGTTCCCAGCCCAGGATGGAGAGCATCTCGCGGTCCTTCTTGTCGAAGGCCTTGGGGTCGCAGCGCTCGATCAGGTCGGGGCGGTTCAGGGTCGTGCGCCGCAGGGCCTCGTCACGGCGCCAGCGGGAGATCTTCCCGTGGTGGCCGCTGAGCAGCACCTCGGGGATGTCCCGGCCGCGCCAGACGGGCGGCTTGGTGTAGACGGGGCCTTCCAGGAGGTTGGCCATCGCGCCGGGGGCGAAGGAGTCGTCGCGGTGGGACTCCGCGTTGCCGAGGACGCCGGGCAGCAGCCGGGCGACGGCCTCGGTGACGACCAGGACGGCCGCCTCACCGCCGGCGAGGACGTAGTCGCCGATGGAGACCTCGTAGACCGGCATCCGGGTCGCGTACTCGTCCATGACACGCCGGTCGATGCCCTCGTAGCGGGCCGGGGTGAAGATCAGCCAGGGGCGCTCGGACAGCTCGACGGCCAGTTCCTGGGTGAAGGGGCGACCGCTGGGCGTGGGCACGATCAGCGCGGGCGCCCGGGCACCCGTCTCGTAACCGTCGGCGAGGACGGTGTCCAGGGCGTCTCCCCAGGGATCGGTCTTCATGACCATGCCGGGGCCGCCGCCGTAGGGCGTGTCGTCCACCGTGTTGTGCCGGTCGAACGTCCACGCGCGCAGGTCGTGCACCCGGACGTCGAGCTGTCCACGCGCGCGTGCCTTGCCCACGAGGGAGACGTTCAGCGGCTCCAGGTACTCCGGGAAGATCGTGACGACGTCGAGCCTCATGCGCCGTCGTCCCCGGACTCGTCCCTGGCGGAGGCGATCTCGGCGCGGTCGTCGATCAGGCCGGGCGGGGGCGCGATGACCGCCTTCTGCTCCGCCAGGTCGATCTCGGTGACGATCTCCTCCACGAAGGGGATCAGCACCTCGCTGCCGTCGGCGCGCTCGACGATGAAGAGGTCCTGCGTGGGCAGGTGCGAGATCTCGGTGATCCGGCCGACCTCCGTGCCGTCCTCGGTGACGACGTCGAGGTCGATGAGCTGGTGGTCGTAGTACTCGTCCTCGTCCTCGGGCCGTTCCTCGGGGTCCACCTCGGCGATCAGCAGGGTGTTGCGCAACGCTTCGGCGGCGTTGCGGTCGGTGACACCCGCGAAGCGCAGGAGGAGGCGGCCACTGTGGACGCGCCCGGTCTCGATGGTCAGCGGTCCCGTCGAGGCGGGATCCGTGGCGAGTACGGCGCCGGGCGCGAGCCTGAGTTCCGGCTCGTCGGTACGTACCTCGACGGTGACCTCGCCCTTGATGCCATGGGCACGGCCGATCCGTGCGACTACGAGCTGCACCTGTCCAAATCTCCTGTCGTACGACTGCGGGCCGGGGACGGCCCTGTGGCCCTCCCCGGCCCGAGCCGGTTGCGATGAAGCGTCAGCGGACGTGGTCCACGTCGACCAGGTCGACGCGGACACCGCGACCGCCGATGGCGCCCACGACGGTGCGCAGGGCGCGCGCGGTGCGGCCGTTGCGGCCGATCACCTTGCCGAGGTCGTCCGGGTGGACCCGGACCTCCAGCACGCGCCCGCGGCGCAGGTTGCGCGAGGCGACCTGCACATCGTCAGGGTTGTCGACGATGCCCTTCACGAGGTGCTCAAGCGCCTCTTCGAGCATGCTGCTCAGGCCTCGGTGGACTCGGACTCGGCAGCGGCCTCGTCCTTCTTCTCAGCCTTCTTCTTCTGGGTGATCGCCTCACCCTTGCCCTCGTCGTCACCGCCGAGAGCCTCGAACGACGGACGGGTGGCCTTCGGCTCCGCCACGAGCAGCGGCGCGGGAGCCGGCTCGCCCTTGAACTTCTGCCAGTCGCCGGTCTTCTTCAGGATGGCGAGCACGGGCTCGGTCGGCTGGGCGCCGACGCCGAGCCAGTACGCCACACGCTCGGCGTCCACCTCGATGACCGACGGGTTGTAGGTCGGGTGGTACTTGCCGATCTCCTCGATGGCCCGGCCGTCACGGCGGGTACGGGAGTCGGCGACGACGATGCGGTAGTGAGGCGCACGGATCTTGCCCAGACGCTTCAGCTTGATCTTGACTGCCACGGGAGTGGGTTCTCCTGGATTGACGTGGTTGGGCACGGCGAGTTGCCGCGTGGGGTTGCGGTACCCGAGTGCCCGATGGACGCGTCAGCCGGAGGAGAGAGGGGTCCTGTGCGGCTGTCGAGTACAGCTAGCCATTCTGCCATACCCCGCGGGCCGCTCCCGGCCGAGGGTGCGCGAGCTCCGCCCGGGCATGCCGGCGAGGCACCCGGCGTGGAGGTGAGGTCACGTCGGGTGCGCCGCCCGGTGCTGTGAGGTCGCGGTCGCCACCGGCCACGGCTGCCACGAGCAGCCGTGACCGCTACGCCGCTCCCACGACCTCCGGGATCCTGAACGGCTTGCCGCAGCCGCCGCAGACGATCGGGGCCTGGGCGAGGACCGAGGGCACCACCCGGACATTGCGGCCGCAGTCGCACACCGCCTTGACGCGGACACCGCCACCGGAGGAGCCGTGCCGGGCGGCCGGGCCGCGGAAGGTGCGGGAGGTGTCGGCCGAGGTGGCCACCGTGTGGGCCTTCAGGGCGCGCTGGAGCCGCTCGATGGTCGGGCGGTAGCGCCGCTTCGCCTCGGAGTTGAGCGTGACCAGCGAGAAACCGCTGCTCGGGTGCGGCTCCTCGGGGTGGTCCAGGCCCAGCTCCTCGGCGATCGCGAGGAAACGGCGGTTGTGGTAACGGCCCGCCCGGGAGGTGTCGCGGACGCCGCGGGCGGCGGCGATGCCGTGGACTGCCTCGTGGAGCAGCCTCTCGAAGGAGAGTTCGTGACCGCACGCGGACGACGACTCCCCGATCAGGGATTCAGGTGCGGCAAGGTCAGGCAGCTCGGGGTGGTACCGCTGAATGTCGGCCCACGCCTGCGCCAGCTCTGCGGCGAGAACAGGTGGTGTCTGTGTCGTGCTCACGTAATGACAACGAGCGGGAGGGCCGCTGTGTTCCTATTCCGGGGCATCCCAAATAATTTTGCACGTACCCGTCAGTTGCCACTGATGCGTCCTGACGAGGGCGGGTGCGCTGATCTGCGGAGAAGCGTCACAGCTCCTACCAAGCTGGTGCGTAGTCCGCGCTACGCACCGCCGGTGAGCCCTGAGGCGACGAGGGCCGACTGCTGCGCAAGAGGCGTTTCGGCCGCGCTCGGCGCACGCCCTCGCCCCGGTCGGCGTCCACGGCCTGCGTGACGTTACCGCGTACCGCCGCGACCTCCGTCACCGGCCCGCCGCCCAAGGGCCGACACGGTAGGGCCATCCGGATTACCGGGATGTGAAATCTCGCCACACCGGCGCCCGCACCCCAAGCCGGGCCCCACGACCCCTGGACGCCACCGCGAGCCGGGAGTTACCTGGCATACGTGGGAAGGGCGCGCGCACGGCACGGGGGCACGCAACCGGGCGCGGCGGCGAACTGTCGGCGGATTGGGGCGCTTACCTATGACACCTACGCTCGTGCGGCAGCACACGTCCCGCGCGGAGTCCGCACCCCGCGTGGACCTGAGCGCACGCGCGCGTGACTGGTCCGAGATCCAGGAGCGGATGCTCGTACCGCTCTACGAAGCCGTGTACGACCGACTCGAAGTGGGCCCCGCCACCCGGCTGCTGGGGCTGGACTGCGGTTCCGGGCTCGCCCTGCTGATGGCGGCCTCCAGGGGCGCCGCGGTCACCGGTGTCGACTCCGCCTCCCCCGAACGGCTCGCCCTCGCGCGCGAGCGCCTGCTGCCCAAGGCCCCGCCCGGCCGGGGCGGCGACCGCGGACGCGGCGCGCGCGCACGTACGGCCGCGGAACTCCTCGACGGTCCACCCCCGGCCACGGGCGGCCCGGAGACGGGCGCGTACACCCTGGTGACCGCCTTCGAGCCGGTCGGCGGCCTCGCCGGCGACGCCGAGGGGCTGGACGACCTGCTCGCCGGCGCGCTGCCGCTGGCCGGGCGGGGGGCCGCCGTGGTGCTGGCCGGCTGGGGACCACCGGAGCGCTGCGCCACCTCCTCGGTACTGCGGGTGGCCGCCAAACTGGCCGATCCGCTGCGCGGCGCGCGCGGACGGCCGCCCGCCCGGCGCGACGACCTGGAGGAGGTCGCCGGGCGGTCCGGGCTGAAGCCGGACGGCTCGGGCCGGGTCGCCTGCCCGTTCGGGTACGCCGACCTCGACAGCGCCGTACGGGGGCTGCTGTCCACCGGCCTGTTCGACCCGGCGATCGCGGCGACCGACGCCAAACAGGTCGACAAGGAGTTGACGGAGGCCCTGCACCCGTACCGCCGCCCGGACGGCACCGTGTGGATGCCGAACGTCTTCCGCTACCTCATCGCGCGCGTGCCCTAGCGCGGCCGGTCCGTCGTCAGTCCTCGCTCGGCTTGGTCAGGCGGGTGATCCCGGCGATCCGGTAGGCGTCCGCCTCCTCCAGCGTCTCGTTCTCCAGCAGCGCCCGCGCGAGCGCGTCCAGCCGGCCCCGGTGGTCGCGGAGCTTGCGGCACGCCTCCTCGTAGCACTCGTCCACGATCCGCCGCATCTCGGAGTCGATGACGTCCAGGGTCTGCGGGGCGGCCGACAGTCCGTACGCCTGCTGGGCGTCGCTCGGCAGGGCGGACAGCCTCCCGACGCGCTCGCTCATGCCCCAGCGGCCCACCATCCCGCGCGCGATGTTGGTGACCTGTTCGAGGTCGTTCTCGGCGCCCGTCGTGACGACCCCGTAGACGACCTCTTCCGCCGCCATGCCGCCCAGGGCGCCGATGATGCGCCCGCGCAGGTACTCCTCGGAGTGCGCGTACCGCTCCACCTCGGGCGTGGACATGGTCACCCCGAGCGCCCGGCCGCGCGGCACGATGGTGATCTTGCGGACGGGGTCCGCGCCGGGTTGCAGCATGCCGAGCAGGGCATGGCCGCTCTCGTGGTACGCGGTACGGCGGCGGTCCTCCTCCGGCATGACCAGGGTGCGCTCGGCGCCGAGCTGCACCTTCTCCAGCGCCTCGGACAGGTCGGCGCCGGTCACCTGCTCCTGTTTGCGTTTGACCGCGAGCAGAGCGGCCTCGTTGGCGAGATTGGCCAGATCCGCACCGGTCATGCCCGGGGTGACGCGGGCCAGCTGCGTCAGGTCCACGTCGGGCGCGAGCGGGATCTGCCGGGTGTGGATCCGCAGGATCGACTCGCGGCCCCCGCGGTCCGGCGGGGACACGGTGACCACCCGGTCGAAGCGGCCGGGACGGGTCAGCGCCGGGTCCAGGATGTCCGCGCGGTTGGTCGCGGCGATGACGATCACGCCCTCGGCGCCCGAGAAGCCGTCCATCTCGGTGAGGATCTGGTTCAGCGTCTGCTCGCGCTCGTCATGGCCGCTCATCGACGAACTGCCGCCGCGCGCGCGTCCGATGGTGTCGATCTCGTCGATGAAGATGATCGACGGCGCCACCTTGCGGGCCTCGGCGAACAGCTCGCGGACGCGGGACGCGCCGACGCCCACGATCATCTCGATGAACTCGGACGCCGAGGCCGAGAAGAACGGCACGCCGGCCTCCCCCGCGACCGCCCGTGCGAGCAGGGTCTTGCCGGTGCCGGGCGGTCCGGAGAGCAGGACCCCGCGCGGCAGCTTCGCGCCCATCCTGCGGTAGACGTCGGGGTGCTCCAGGAAGTCGACGACGTCGTCGAGTTCGCCCTTGACCTCGTCGATGCCGGCCACGTCGGCGAAGGTCGTGCGCTCGGTGTCCGGCCGCGGGCCGACCGGTCTGGGCGGCGACCGGCGGCCGAACAGGCCACCCGCGCCGGGCAGCATCCCGCCGAGCCGCCGCTGGACGAGGAGCCACACCACGACCAGGACCGCGATGGGGATGAGGGACATCAGCAGGTTGGCCGTCAGGCTGCGTTCCTGTACGACCGGCCGCGCGGTGACCGTGACCCCGTGGCTGCTCAGGTTCTGCCACAGCCGGTCGTCCGCGAAGGCCGGCCGCTGCGTCTTGAACTTGGTGTACTGCCCGCCGCCCTCGGGATCGGAGCGGGGGTTCTTGAGCTGGCCCTGGATCGCGTCGCCCTTGGAGTAGATCGTGGCGACGTTGCCCTCGCCGACCTGTCTGCTGAACTCCGTGTACGAGATCGTCGGCTCGTTGCCCTGGCCGAAGTAGTGCAGCCCGACGTAGGCCAGCACGAAGACGACCACCGCGGTGGCGAGCAGGCCCCACCATTTGCCGCCCCTGAGCCGGCCGGACCGCCGCGGGGGCTCCTCCGGTGTGCCCTCGGCGCGCCACGGCTGATCAGGCGCCTTGCGGGGCGGCGCCGCATCACTCATATCTGGACGTTACGACACCCCACGGGCCTCGGCACGCGCAAGGGGCGCCCCCCCCTGTGGCAGGGAGGCGCCCCCGGCGTGTCGTGCGAGCGGGGCTCAGCCCGTGCGCTTCGTGGACTCAGCCCATGAACTTCTTGAACTCGTCCGGCAGCTCGAAGTCCTGGCCGCCCTGCTGCGGCAGCCCGAACGCGTTCCCGGCCTGCGCGGCGGTCTCGCGGCGCTGCGCCGCCTCCAGCTCCTGCTGCTTGCGCTTCATCGGGTTGCCGGAGCGCTGCTTGCCCTTGGCCTTCTTCTGCTGCTTCTTCTGACGGCCGGGGCCGCCGCCCATGCCCGGGATCCCCGGCATGCCCGGCATACCGCCCTGGGCCATGCGGGACATCATCTTGCGGGCCTCGAAGAACCGCTCGACCAGGCTCTTCACCGCGCTGACCTCGACACCGGAACCACGCGCGATACGGGCGCGGCGGGAGCCGTTGATGATCGTCGGGTCCTGGCGCTCGGCCGGGGTCATCGACTTGATGATCGCGGCGGTGCGGTCGACGTCCCGCTCGTCCAGGTTGGCGATCTGGTCCTTGATCTGGCCCATGCCCGGGAGCATGCCGAGCAGCTTGCTGATGCTGCCCATCTTCCTGACCTGCTCCATCTGGGACAGGAAGTCGTCCAGGGTGAAGTCCTGGCCCTTCTTCGACGCCAGCTTCGAGGCCATCTTCTGGGCCTCTTCCTGGCTGAACGTCTTCTCCGCCTGCTCGATCAGGGTGAGCAGGTCACCCATGTCGAGGATGCGGGAGGCCATCCGGTCCGGGTGGAACGCGTCGAAGTCGTCCAGCTTCTCGCCGTTCGACGCGAACATGATCGGCTTGCCGGTGATCTGCCGGATGGACAGGGCCGCACCACCGCGGGCGTCACCGTCGAGCTTGGAGAGGACCACGCCGTCGAAGCCGACGCCGTCGCGGAAGGCCTCGGCGGTGTTGACGGCGTCCTGACCGATCATGGCGTCGACGACGAACAGGATCTCGTCGGGGCCGACCGCGTCCCGGATGTCCGCGGCCTGCTGCATCATCTCGGCGTCGATACCGAGGCGGCCGGCGGTGTCCACGATCACGATGTCGTGGACCTTGGACTTCGCGAAGTCGAGGGAGTCCTTGGCGACCTTCACCGGGTCGCCGACGCCGTTGCCCGGCTCCGGCGCGTACACCGCGACACCGGCGCGCTCGGCGACGACGCTGAGCTGGTTGACGGCGTTGGGGCGCTGGAGGTCGGCGGCGACCAGCAGCGGGGAGTGGCCCTGCTCCTTGAGCCACCTGCCGAGCTTGCCCGCGAGGGTGGTCTTACCCGCACCCTGGAGACCGGCCAGCATGATCACGGTGGGCGGCTGCTTGGCGAAACGCAGACGCCGGGTCTCGCCGCCGAGGATGGTGACCAGTTCATCGTTGACGATCTTGAGGACCTGCTGGGCGGGGTTGAGCGCCCGGGAGACCTCGGCGCCGAGCGCGCGCTCCTTGACGTTCTTGATGAACGCCCGCACGACGGGCAGCGCCACGTCGGCTTCGAGGAGCGCGATGCGGATCTCGCGCGCCGTGGCGTCGATGTCCGCCTCGGAGAGCCGTCCCTTGCCGCGCAGGTTCTTGAAAGTCGCTGACAGGCGATCGGAGAGAGTGTCGAACACGGCGCTCGCGGTCCTCGGGGTCGGTGACGGTCTTGAAGGTCGCCCTCCAGGGTATCCCGGCGCCGCAAGGACCGGGGCAGCTCATCCGCGCAGCGTCTCCTCCAGCACCCCCGCCAGCGACGCCGCGTCCCCGGCGGGCAGGGGCGCGCCCGCCCCCGTCGTGACGTAGAACGCGTCCACCGCGTTGGAGCCCAGCGTGCTCACGTGCATGCTCCGCACCCGTACGCCCGCCTTCTCCAGGGCCATGCCGATGCGGTACAGCAGGCCCGGGGCGTCCTGGGCGCGGACCTCGATCACCGTGGCGTGGTGGGAGGCGGCCGGGGCGACGGCCACCCTCGGCGGCGGAGCGGTCCAGCCGCGGCGGCGCGGGTAGGCCGCGTCGCGTTCGGCGAGGCGGCCGGCGATGTCGAGGGTGCCGTCCAGGGCGCGGACCAGATCGGTGCGCAGCCGGGCCGCCTGGGGCAGGGAGCCGTACTCGGCGGCGACCCGCCAGTTGAGGAGGAGGACGGTTCCGTCGTCGTCCACGCCGTCCGGCAGGCGCAGCGCGCGCAGTTCCGCCGTGCGCACGGTGAGGCGGTGCACGGCGAGGACACCGGCGACCGCGGGGAGGACACCGGGCTGGTCGGGTACGGCGATGACCAGCTCCACGCCCAGGGGTTCCGGGTCGCCGGCCGGCTCCTCGTCGGGGACCGGTTCGGTCTGGGCGCGCAGGGCGAGGACCGGGCCGCCGGTGCGGTAGGCCTCGATGGCGAGGCGTTCCTGCTCGGCGGTGGGCGCGGCCGGCTCGGGCTCGTCGGGGGCGTTCCCGGCGAGGACGGCGCGGACCCGTCGGACGAGGTCGGCGACGAGGGAGCCGCGCCAGGAGGACCAGGCGGCCGGGCCGGTCGCGAGGGCGTCCGCCTCGGTGAGGGCGTGCAGCAGTTCCAGGGTGCTCTGGCTGCCGACGGCCTCGGCGACCGAGCGGACGGTGGCGGGGTCGTCCAGGTCGCGCCGGGTGGCGGTCTCGATGAGCAGCAGGTGGTGGCGCACCAGCAGGGACAGCACGGCCACGTCCGAGCGGTCGAAGCCGATCCGTGCGGCGACGTCCCTGGCGATGATCTCGCCGGCCACCGAGTGGTCGCCGGGCCAGCCCTTGCCGATGTCGTGCAGCAGGGCGGCGACCAGCAGCAGGTCGGGGCGGCTGACGCGGCGGGTGAACTCGGAGGCGCGGACCGCCGTCTCGATCAGGTGGCGGTCCACCGTCCACACGTGCACGGCGTTGCGCTGCGGCCGGCAGCGCACCCGCTCCCAGTCGGGCAGCAGGCGGGTGATCAGGCCCTCGGCCTCGAGGGCCTCCCAGACCTCGATCGTGGGACGGCCGGAGCCGAGCAGGGTGACCAGCTGCTCGCGGGCCTCGGCGGGCCAGGGCGTGGGCAGGGGGCGCGCGGTGGCGGCCATGCGCCGTACGGCGTGCAGGGAGAGCGGCAGGCCGGCCTGGGCGGCGGCGCCCGCGGCGCGCAGCGGGAGCACGGGGTCGCGCTCGGGACGTGCGGCGCGGGCGAGCACCACCTCGCCGTCCTGTTCCACCACGCCTTCGGCCAGGGGCGACCGTTCGGTGACCGGCTTGGCGCCGCCCAACATGGCGCGCAGCCGCGGCCGGACGGCGCGCGCACGCAGCACGCGCCCCACTTCCCGCCAGGTCACGTCACTGGCGTACGCGATCACCCGCGCCGCTTCGTAGACCTGCCGCAGCAGGGTGTCGGCGTCGAGCAGGCCCAGCTCGGCGGCCACCTGGTCCTGTTCCTGGAGGGCGAGCCGGTCGGTGGCGCGGCCGGTGGCCAGGTGCAGGGCGTCCCGGACGTCGAGGAGACGGCGGCGGGCGTCGGCCAGGCCCTCGCGGGGGGCGTCAGCGAGCCAGGAGGCGGCGACGGCGCGCAGGGCGGTGGCGTCGCGGAGGCCGCCGCGGGCCTCCTTGAGGTCGGGTTCCAGCAGGTACTGGAGCTCGCCCTGGCGCGCGGCGCGTTCGGCGCACAGTTCCTGGAGTTCGGGGAGGCGCCCCGGGGCCTGGTTGCGCCAGTCGGCGAGGGCGGCGGTACGCAGGCCGGCGGTGAGGGCGGGATCGCCGGCCAGGTGGCGGGCGTCCAGCAGGCCGAGGTGGACCTTGAGGTCCTCGCCGGCCGTCTTGCGGGCCTCGGCGGGGGTGCGGACGGAGTGGTCGAGGGCGAGGCCGAGGTCCCAGACCGGGTACCAGAGCCGGTCGGCGAGGGCGGCGACCGCGCCGGGGTCGGAGCCGTCGTGGAGCAGGACGAGGTCGAGGTCGCTGCGCGGGGACAGTTCCCCGCGGCCGTAGCCGCCGACGGCGACGAGCGAGACGCCGTGCGCCGCTCCCGCCGCCGCGTCGAACAGTCCGGCGAGCCAGTCGTCGGTCAGCCCGGAGAGGGCGGCACGGCGCGGCGGCCCGGACCGCGCCCCCTCCGTGAGGAGGCGCAGCCGGGCCGCCGCGTACCCGCCGGGTCCCGAGTCTTCCGTCTCTTTCCGCACATCCGTACCGGTCACCCAGCGACTCCTGTCCGTTTCCCCCGAGGTTCCCCTGACCCGCATTGTGCTGTGTCAGAGCGCGTCCGGCCCGCGCTCGCCCGTGCGCACCCGTACGGCGGTCTCCACGGGCAGGGACCAGACCTTGCCGTCCCCGATCTTGCCGGTGCGGGCCGCCTTGACGATGACCTCGACGAGCTGCTCGGCGTCGCCGTCCTCGGCCAGCACCTCGATGCGGATCTTGGGCACGAGGTCGACGGTGTACTCGGCGCCGCGGTAGACCTCGGTGTGGCCGCGCTGCCGGCCGTAGCCGCTGGCCTCGGTGACGGTGAGCCCGTGGACGCCGAAGGCCTGGAGGGCTTCCTTGATCTCGTCGAGCCGGTGGGGCTTCACGACGGCGGTGATGAGCTTCATGCGTCCACCTTCCTGTTCTGCGCGGCGGCCAGGGCCGGGGCGGCGAGGGAGCCGGTGACGCCGCCGCCGGCGCCGCTGAAGTCGTATGCGGTCTCGGCGTGCTCGGCCTGGTCGATGCCGGAGATCTCCTCGTCCTCGGTGACCCGCATGCCCAGGGTCTTGTCGAGGAGGAAGGCGAGGACGGCGGAGACGATCAGGGAGTAGGCGAGGACCGCGAAGACACCGGCGCACTGCTTCCACAGCTGGGTGAAGGTGTGGTCGCCGTAGAAGACGCCGGTGGCGGTGGACTGACCCTTGCCGGTGGCGAAGAAGCCGATGAGCAGGGAGCCGATGATGCCGCCGACCATGTGGACGCCGACGACGTCGAGGGAGTCGTCGTAGCCGAACCTGAACTTCAGTCCGACGGCCGCGGCGCAGGCGACACCGGCGATGGCGCCGACGGCGATCGCGCCGAGCGGGGAGACGGCGCCGCCGGACGGGGTGATGGCGACCAGACCGGCGACCGCGCCGGAGGCGGCGCCGAGCGTGGTGCACGCGCCGTGCCGGATCTTCTCGTAGGCGAGCCAGGCCAGCATGGCGGCGGCCGTCGCGACCTGCGTGTTGACGAACATCAGCGCGCCGACGCCGTCGTCGTTGCCGAGCCAGGAGCCGGCGTTGAAGCCGAACCAGCCGAACCACAGCAGACCGGCGCCGAGCATGACCAGCGGGAGGCTGTGCGGGCGCATGGGGTCGCGCTTGAAGCCGACGCGCTTGCCGATGACGAGGATGACACCGAGCGCGGCGGCACCTGCGTTGATGTGGACCGCCGTACCGCCCGCGAAGTCGATCACGCCGAGCTTGTAGGCCCAGCCGTCGGCGCCCCAGACCCAGTGGGCGACCGGGACGTAGACGATCGTGGCCCACAGGGCGACGAAGAGCGTCCAGGCGGAGAACTTGACCCGGTCGGCGAGCGCGCCGCTGATCAGGGCCGGGGTGATGATCGCGAACATCAGCTGGAAGACCATGAACACGAAGATCGGGATGGTGTAGCCGTCCCAGAGCTGCGTCAGGCCGATGTTGCTGAGGCCGATCCAGTCGGCGTTCCAGCCGAGCAGGCTGTTGCCCGTGCCGAAGGCGAGGGAGAAGCCGTAGAGGACCCACAGGATGGTGACGATCCCGAGGCTGATGAAGCTCATCATCAGCATGTTCAGGGTGCTCTTGACGCGGACCATGCCTCCGTAGAAGAAGGCCAGTCCCGGGGTCATCAGCATCACCAGGGCGGAACAGATGAGCATGAAGCCTGTGTTCGCGGACGACAGTCTGGGTGCGTCCGCCGCAAGCATGATGGCTGGTGCCATCGGCGTCTCCTCGTCGGTTGGTACGGCCCCGTGCGGGCGGTGCCTGAGCGGTCCGGTCGGTGAGGGGTGGGCCGGTTATGCGCCACGAGACTGGCGCAGCGCGGTTTCGGTGGAAGCCCCTCGTTGTTTCGCCGGGGTGACGAAGGCGCCCTGTGTGTTACGCGTCGGTGAAGCGCGGGATACCGGGCCGCGCGATCGTTATCGTGGCGCAACCTTCTCCGCGGGACCGGCGCGCGGACACGAACCGGCCGCGGCGGGCCTTCCGATGACCTGGCATGGGGGAGCCGAGTCGGGCGGTTCGGGAGGACCGGCCGCGGCCGGGGTCCGGGGTGCCGTGGTGGTCAGACGGCTTCGGCGGCCTCCGGCAGGTCGACGGCGAGCTGGTCACTGAGGTCGACCACGGCGGCGAGGTCGCCGTGGTCGCGGGCGGCCGTGTCGACCGTCTTTCGGATACGAGTGTTCACACGCTCGGAGCGGACCTTCTTGGCGATCTCCATGGCGCGCGTGGCATAGGTCGTGCTCTCCTCGGGCTCGCGCTGGAGCAGGTGCACGGTGGCCATGCCGATGAGGTTGAGCGCGTACGACCGCTGGTGCTCGGAGTCGTCGGCGAACAGCTCCACGGCGCGCCGCATGAGCGGCTCGGCGAGGGAGGCGTAGGTGGGGCTGCGCCCGGCCACGTAGGCGAGGTCGCGGAAGGAGTGGGAGTTCTCGCCGTACAGCTCGGCTTCGGAGAAGAAGCGGATCCAGTCGGGGTCGGGCTCGTCCCACTCGTCGACCTCGGCGAAGGTGTCCTCGGCCATGCGGACGGCGCGCTTGGTCCTGCCGGGCTGGCCCATGTTGGCGTAGGCGCGGGCCTCCATCGCATACAGCATGGACTGGGTGCGCGGGCTCGCGCAGTCGCGGCTGCCGTACTGGGCGAGGTGGATCAGCTCCAGGGCGTCCTCGGGCCGGCCGAGATGGATCATCTGGCGGCTCATGCTGGAGAGGATGTACGAGCCGAGCGGCTTGTCCCCGGCTTCCTTGGCCGCGTGCAGGGCGAGCACGAAGTACTTCTGGGCGGTGGGCTGGAGGCCGACGTCGTACGACATCCAGCCGGCCAGCTCGGCCAGCTCGGCGGCGACCTGGAACAGCTTGCGGGTGATGGCCTCGGGCTGGGGCTCCTGGAGCAGGTCGGTGACCTCGTGCAGCTGGCCGACGACCGCCTTGCGGCGCAGGCCGCCGCCGCACTGGGCGTCCCACTGGCGGAACATGCGCGTGGTGGACTCCAGCAGCTCCAGCTCCGGCCGGGACAGCGGGCCCGGCCTGCGCGCGTCGTGGGCGGGCCGGGGCTCGGCCGGGGCCGGGGCGGCCGGGGCGGGCACGAGCCAGCGCTGCATGGGCTCGATGAGGGAGGGGCCGGCGGACAGCGCGAGCGAGGTCCCGAGGAAGCCGCGCCGGGCGAGCATCAGGTCGCTGCGGGAGAACTCGCCGAGCAGGGCGACGGTCTGCGGGCCCGTCCAGGGCAGGTCGACTCCGGAGGCGGCGGGCGACTGGCGGGCGGCGCGCAGGCCGAGGTCCTCGATGGAGACGACACAGCCGAAGCGCTCGGAGAACAGCTCCGAGAGGATGCGCGGGATCGGTTCGCGCGGGTTCTCGCCGTCCAGCCAGCGGCGCACCCGCGAGGTGTCGGTGGAGATGTGGTTGGCACCCAACTGGCGTGCCCTGCGGTTCACTTGGCGGGCCAGCTCGCCCTTGGACCAGCCACTGCGCACGAACCACGAACCGAGCAGCTCATTGGGGCGCTTGTCAGCGTGTGTCCCGCTTCCGCCACTGCCGCCCACTGGAACGCCCCCATCCCTGAGACCACTTGCCGCCCGATGCGCCAAGCCCTATCAGAATGCCGGTAAATAGGGCCTCCCGTCCGCCGGTTCTCACCCTTCGAACGGTCTGACGACTTGCCTCCGGCATACCCGCGAGTGCATGTGCCCCGGGGACTCGCACACTCACAGTAATCCTACGATCACGCGTCCAACCACAGGGATCCCTGAAACGCCACCATTCGCCACCCCTTCGAATGAACTCACAGTGGCCCGCGCGCGATTCACTTGACAGAGGACGGCCGGAGTCGGCGGAGTGATGCACTCAGGGGCGCGCGGCCCTCCGGTGCGCCACCCTCCGCACCTCAAGGCGCCGCCTTAGCGCCGCGTCGCCGCGGGGAGGCGGAGCCGTAGCGTTACGTTCCGTTTCCGTCTCGTTCCGTGGCGTGACCACCGGCGCGCTGGACCCGTTGGAGGGGGCATGGGCTTCACGATCGGCGGCATCCGCGAGATCCGTTCGGGCACGCGCCGGCGCGGCCGGTCCGCGGAGTGCACCGCCGTCGCCGAGTTCACCGGGCTGTGGGGCTGGGACGTGGTGCCGGGGGCGCGGGCCGCCGGGGGCGCCTGCTCGTGCGGGCGGTCCGACTGCCCGGCGCCGGGCGCGCATCCGCTGGACTTCGCCCCGCCCGTGCCGGCCGGGGCCACGCTGGACGAGGTGGGCAAGGCCTGGTCGGAGTTACCGGGCGCCTCGGTGATGCTGCCGGTGGGCCGGGCCTTCGACGTCATCGAGGTCTCGGAGCCGGCCGGCCGCCGCGCCCTGGTCCGCCTGGAGCGGATGGGCCTCCCGCTCGGCCCGGTGACCGCGACCCCCGACGGCCGCGCCCACTTCCTCGTCGCGCCCGGCGCCGCCGCCGACCTCCCCCGGCTGCTCTACCGCATGGGCTGGGACGACCCGGGCGCGCTGGACCTGCGCGGCCTCGGCCCCGGCACGCACATCACCGCGCCGCCCTCCGACCGGGGCGGCCTGGGCCCGGTGCGCTGGCTGCGCCCGCCCGCGCTGGACTCGGCGACGCGCCCCCCGGCGGCCCGGCTGCTGCTCGGCACGCTGGCGTACCTGGCCCACCGGTCGCGGGCCAGGCCGTAGTCCGGCCCGGCCAAGACGAAGCTCCCGTCCCCGACTGCACCTCGGGGCGGGAGCTTCTCGGTGTCCACGTGACCACCTGCCGGCGTCCGTGGGTGGTTCACTCTCCGATAAGCGCATCCACGAACGCCTCCGGCTCGAACGGCGCGAGGTCGTCCGCGCCCTCGCCGAGCCCGACCAGCTTGACCGGCACGCCCAGCTCGCGCTGGACCGCGATGACGATGCCGCCCTTGGCCGTACCGTCGAGCTTGGTCAGCACGATGCCGGTGATGTCCACGACCTCGGCGAACACGCGGGCCTGGACCAGGCCGTTCTGACCGGTGGTGGCGTCCAGGACGAGCAGCACCTCGTCCAGCGGCGCGTGCTTCTCGACGACGCGCTTGACCTTGCCCAGCTCGTCCATGAGACCGGTCTTGGTGTGCAGGCGGCCGGCGGTGTCGATGAGGACGACGTCGACCCCCATCTCCTTGCCCTCCTTGACCGCGTCGAAGGCGACGGAGGCGGGGTCGCCGGCCTCGGGGCCGCGCACGGTGTAGGCGCCGACGCGCTCGCCCCAGGTCTGGAGCTGGTCGGCGGCGGCGGCGCGGAAGGTGTCGGCGGCGCCGAGCACGACGCTCCGGCCGTCGGCGACGAGCACGCGGGCGAGCTTGCCCGTGGTGGTGGTCTTGCCGGTGCCGTTGACCCCGACGACCATCACGATGCCCGGCTTGCGGTCCTCGGGCTCGGTCCTGACCGTGCGGTCGACATCGGTGCCGATCAGCTTGACCAGCTCCTCGCGGAGCAGGCCGCGCAGCTCCTCGGGGGTGCGGGTGCCGAGGACCCGGACGCGTTCGCGCAGGCGCTCGACCAGTTCCTGGGTGGGCTGCACGCCGACGTCGGCGGTGAGCAGCGTGTCCTCGATCTCCTCCCAGGTGTCCTCGTCCAGGTGCTCGCGCGAGAGCAGCGTGAGCAGGCCCTTTCCGAGGGCGTTCTGCGAGCGGGACAGGCGGGTGCGCAGGCGGACCAGCCGGCCTGCCGTGGGCTCCGGGATCTCGATCTCGATCTCGGGAGCCTCGACCACGGGAGGCTCCTCGACGACGACCGGTGCGGGGCCGCCGGGAAGATCCACCTCCTCGATCGTCCGGCGCGGTTCGTCGCGCGGCGTCTCGGCCTCGTCGCCGACGTGCGGCTCGGCCGGGGGCGCGGTGATGTCGGGCGCTTGGGGGGGCGGCGGGGGCAGCGGCTTCCGGCGCCGGCTGCCCACGATCAGCCCGCCGAGCGCGCCGAGCACGACCACGGCGATGACTACAGCAAGGATGATGGTTTCCATAACCCGTCCAGTATCGGCCATGGGGTCTGCGCGGACCCCGTTTGTGGCTTCCTCCGAGAGACAAACGCCACGTATCGCTAGGAGTAGGAGCAAAGTACGATGGTGGGCGCGCTGTTGACGCGCGTAGAGTCCCCTCGTCCCTGTCCCCCCACGTCTGGCACCTCTTTCATGACGAAAACCGTCGAGACCGAAGGCGCTCTCGAAACGCGCGGTATCGAACAGGTCCCCGACCACGAGCGCACGGCGAAGACCCGGGAACTGTTCCCCACCTGGGTCGGTGCGAACATCAGCGTGCTGCTGCTGACGATGGGCGCGAGCCTGGTCGTGGCGTACCACCTGGACATCTGGCAGGCGCTGGTCGTCGCGGTGGCGGCGCCGATCGTGTCGTACGGCCTCGTGGGCCTGATCGGTATCGCGGGCAAGCGGGGCGGCGCGCCCGGCATGGCGCTGTCGCGGGCGGTCTTCGGACAGCGCGGCAATCTGCTGCCCGGTTCGCTGATCTGGGTCGCGCGCTGGGGCTGGGAGACGATCAACGCGGTGACCGGCGCCTACGCGATGCTCACCATCCTGGACATCCTGTTCGGCATCAAGGCGAACAGCGTGCTGGACATGGTGACGCTGCTGGTGTTCGTCGTCGCGACCTTCGCGATCTCCGGGCTCGGCATCAACGCCGTGCAGAGGTGCAACAAGTACGCGACCTACCTCTTCGGTGTCTTCTCGGTCCTGGTCCTGGCCTATCTGGTGGCGAACACCGACTGGTCGGAGGTGATGGACCACAGCGCCGGTTCCACGGCCGCGGTGATCACCGGCATCGGCATGATCGCGGCGGGCGGGGTGAGCTGGATCCCCACCGCCCCGGACTTCACCCGCTACCTGCCGCGCACGGCCTCGTCCAAGGCGATCGTGGGTACGGCGGTGGGCGGCGCCGGTGTCGTCGTGCTGCCCATGGTCCTGATGGGCGCGGTGATGGCCGTCGCCACGCCGGACCTGGCCTCGGCGAGCGACCCGGTGTCCTTCCTCGGCGAGATCCTGCCGACCTGGATCGCCGTGCCGTACCTGTTCATCGCGCTGATCGGCATGCTGCTGATCAACTCGATGTCGATGTACTCGGCGGGCTTCACCGCGCAGACCCTGGGCTTCAAGGTGCCGCGGCACTGGGCGGTCTCGGTCAACGCCGTGATCTCGCTGGTCTTCGGCGGGGTGCTGATGCTGGTGGCGACGAGCTTCATGGGGTCGTTCATCGCCTTCCTGTCGCTGCTGGCGGTCGCCTTCTCGGCTTGGGTCGGTGTGTTCGGCGCGGACATGTTCCGCCGCACGGAGTACGACGGCCGGGCCATGGCCGACACCACCCGCGCCAGCGCCTACTGGTACAAGTGCGGCTTCTCCCCCGCGGCCGTGGCCGCCTGGGCGGTCGGCCTGGTGTCGGGCCTGATGTTCACCACCTCGGACTGGTTCACCGGCCCGCTCGCGACGAACAACGTGATCGGCGAGTACGGCCTCGGCTGGGTCGCGACGATCGTGATCTCCGGCGGGCTGTACCTGGTGCTGCCGAAGCCGGCGGTCCGCCCGGCCCGGACGACGGAGCCGGCCGGGGAGCGCACGACCGCCGGCGTGTGACGCGCCTCAGCCGGACGGATCGCTCCCGCGCCCGCAGGCGCCCCCGCCCCCGGTCGTCCCGCGAGCCTGCCTGTCCGGTCCTGGATATCTGACGCATCGTCAGCTAGGGTCCCCCTCCACCGCAGCGCACCGGAGGGGGACCTTCCCATGCCCGTCACGGTCGTACGTTTCAACCTCGTCGCGCCCGGCGCCTCTCCCGCCGCCCTCTCCGCCCGCTACCGGGCCGCCCTGGAGATGGCCGCGTACGCGGACGAGCACGGGATCAGCACGGTGCAGACCGAGGAGCACCACGGTGCTGACGACAACTGGCTGCCGTCGCCGTTCGCCTTCGCGGGCGCGGTGTTCGGGGCGACCCGCCGGATCGCGGTGACGGTGTCGGCGGCGATCGGCCCGCTGCACGACCCGCTGCGGCTGGCGGAGGAGATCGCCGTGCTGGACCTGCTCAGCGGCGGCCGGCTGGTGACCGTGGCCGGGATCGGGTACCGGCCGCAGGAGTACGCCCTGTTCGGTGTGGACTGGCACCGGCGCGGGCGGCTCCAGGACGAACTGCTTCAGACGCTGCTGGCGGCGTGGACCGGCGAGGAGTTCACCTACCGGGGCCGGCGGGTACGGCTCACCCCGCGCCCGTACACCGATCCGCATCCGCTGCTGCTGGTCGGCGGTTCCTCCAGGGCCGCCGCCCGCCGGGCCGCCCGGCTCGGCCTGCCGTTCTTCCCGAGCGCGCACCTGCCGGAGCTGGAGACGTACTACAAGGGGAAGCTGACCGAGTACGGCACCGAGGGCTGGACCATGATGCCGGCGGCCGAGACCCCGCTGCTCCACCTGGCCGAGGACCCGGACCGGGCGTGGGCCGAGTACGGCGGGCACCTCCTGCACGAGGCGCGGACGTACGCCTCCTGGCAGTCGGGTGGGATCCGCTCGGCGGTGCGGTCGGCGGCCACGACCGTGGCGGAGCTGCGCGCGGAGGGCGTGTACCGGATCCTCACACCGGAGCAGTGCGTGGCACAGGGCCTGGACAGCCTGGTGCTGCATCCGCTGGCGGGCGGCATGCCGGTGGAGGAGGGCTGGCGCAGCCTCCGGCTGTTCGCGCGGCGGGTCCTTCCGGCGCTGGAGGGCTGAGCCGGGCGGTGCGGCGGTACGACACCGCCGCCCCCGGTCCGGGCAGTGGCCGGGCCGGGGGCGGCGGACGGTTCGAGGAGAGGGGCAGCGGGGACTTGGCCCTTCTCCCCGAGTTCGGGGGGCCTCGCTACGAGGCTCAGCCCATCTCCTCCAGGGACTTGCCCTTCGTCTCCTTGACGAACTTCAGGACGAACGGGATGGAGAGCGCGGCGAAGACGGTGTAGATCACGTAGGTGCCGGAGAGGTTCCAGTCGGCCAGCGACGGGAAGCTCGCGGTGATGGCCCAGTTGGCGATCCACTGCGCGGCGGCGGCCACGCCCAGGGCGGCGGCACGGATCCGGTTCGGGAACATCTCGCCGAGGAAGACCCAGACGACCACGCCCCAGGAGAGGGCGAAGAAGAGGACGAACACGTGGGCGGCGATCAGGGCGACCCAGCCCTGGGTGCTCGGCAGCTTGCCGTCGACCAGGTGGTAGCTGAACGCCCATGCCTCCAGGGCCAGGCCGACGACCATGCCGATCGAGCCGATGAGGGCGAGCGGCTTGCGGCCGACGCGGTCCACGAAGATCATCGCGATCACGGTACCGATGATGTTGATGATCGAGGTCGTGAAGGAGTAGAAGAACGACTCCGTCGGGTCGACGCCGACCGACTGCCACAGCGTCGAGGAGTAGTAGAACGCGACGTTGATGCCGACGAACTGCTGGAAGACCGACAGGCCGATACCGACCCAGACGATCGGCTTGAAGAAGAAGGAGCCGCCGAGCAGGTCCTTGAAGGTGGACCTGTGCTCGCTCTTCATCGCCAGCTCGATCTCGGCGACGCGGGCGTCCAGGTCGACGTCCTGGCCCTCGACCTCGGCGAGGATCTCACGGGCGCGGTCGTGCTTGCCGACGGAGAGCAGGAAGCGCGGGGACTCGGGGATCGCGAGGGACAGCAGGCCGTAGAGGACGGCCGGGACGACCATCACGCCGAGCATGACCTGCCAGGCCTCCAGGCCCATCAGCTTGCCGCGCTGGTCGCCGCCGGCGGCGTTGAGCAGGCCCCAGTTGACCAGCTGCGAGATGGCGATGCCGACGACGATCGCGGCCTGCTGGAAGGAGCCGAGCCGGCCGCGGTAGGCGGGCGGGGCGACCTCGGCGATGTAGGCCGGGCCGATGACGGAGGCCATGCCGATGGCGAAGCCGCCGACGATGCGCCAGAGGGCGAGGTCCCACAGCGCGAAGGGCAGCGCGGAGCCGACGGCGCTGATGGTGAAGAGGACCGCGGCGATCTGCATACAGCGGATGCGGCCGATCCGGTCGGCGATGCGGCCGGCCGTGGCGGCGCCGATGGCACAGCCGATCAGGGCGATCGCGATGACCTGGGCGAGGGCGGCGGACCCGATGTCGTAACGGTCGCGGATGGCCTCGACGGCGCCGTTGATGACGGAGCTGTCGTAGCCGAAGAGGAAGCCGCCCATGGCGGCTGCCGCCGCGATGAAGATGACGTGCCCGAGATGTTCGGGGTGAGCCGTCCTGGCTCCTGGCTGAGGTGCCTGCGCTGTGCTGGTCACGTGTAACTCCTCGGGCCACGGCAGCGCTGCCGCGGGTGGGGGCGAGCCCTTACAGGTGGGACCTGAAGGTAAAAGCAACGTTGCAGAGACTATGCCTTCAAGTTTCGAAGTCAATAGTTCAAGGGCTGTGAGTTTTCAGATATGGCTCAGCCCTCTGTGTTCATTTCTTGAACGCAGAGTCAGTTGATCTTGAGGAAGTGCTACCGAAGGCGCTGGGAGATGACCTTCGAGACGCCATCGCCCTGCATGGATACGCCGTAGAGCGCGTCGGCGACCTCCATCGTGCGCTTCTGGTGCGTGATCACGATCAGCTGCGAGGTCTCCTGCAACTCCTGCATGATCCGGATCAGCCGCTGGAGGTTGGTGTCGTCCAGCGCGGCCTCGACCTCGTCCATGACGTAGAAGGGGCTCGGCCGGGCCTTGAAGATCGACACCAGCAGCGCGACGGCCGTCAGCGAGCGCTCGCCGCCCGACAGCAGGGAGAGCCGCTTGACCTTCTTGCCCGGCGGGCGCGCCTCGACGTCCACACCCGTGGTGAGCATGTTGTCGGGGTCCGTCAGGATCAGCCGGCCCTCGCCACCGGGGAAGAGGCGGCCGAAGACCCCCTCGAACTCCCGGGCGGTGTCCCGGTAGGCCTCGGTGAAGACCTGCTCGACGCGCTCGTCGACCTCCTTCACCACCTGGAGCAGGTCGGCGCGGGTCTTCTTCAGGTCCTCCAGCTGCTCGCTGAGGAACTTGTGCCGCTCCTCCAGCGCCGCGAACTCCTCCAGCGCCAGCGGGTTGACCTTGCCCAGCTGCTGGTAGGCCCGCTCGGCCGCCTTGAGCCGCTTCTCCTGCTCGGCCCGCACGAAGGGGCGCGGCTGGTTGCGCGGGTGGTCCGGGTCCTCGGGCAGCCGCTCGCCGTCGGCGGGGGGCGAGGGCGGCACGAGCTGGCGCGGCCCGTACTCCGCCACCAGACCCTCCGGCTCGACACCCAGCTCCTCCAGCGCCTTGGTCTCCAGCTGCTCGATGCGCAGCCGCTTCTCCGCACCGAGTACCTCGCCCCGGTGAACTGAATCCGTCAACTTGTCGAGCTCGGCCTTCAGTTCACGGCCCGCCGTACGGGCGGCGGCCAGCTCCTGCTCACCCCGGGCCTTCGCGGCCTCGGCGGCGGCACGCTCCTGCTCCGCCCGGGCGAGGGACACCTCGACGTGCGCGAGCAGCTGCCGGGCGCCACCGGCGACGGCCTCCGCGACCGCCGCCTCGTGCCGCAGCCGGGCCCGGCGCTGCTCGGCACGCGCGCGTGCCTCGCGTTCGGCGCGGGCCGCCCGGTCGAGCGAGTCGGCGCGTCCGGCGAGCCCCTTGACCCGCTCCTCGTGCGTACGGACCTGGAGGCGGGCCTCCATCTCGGTCTGCCTGGCGTTGGCCCCGTCGGCGGCGAGCCGGTCGCGCACCGAGGTGTCCGGCTCCTCCTCCACCGGCATCTCCTCGGCCACCGCCAGCCGCTCGGCGAGTTCCTCGGCCTCCTGTACGGCCTTCTCCAGCGCCTCCTGCGCGCGGGCCGCCGCCGCGGCCGACCGCTCGGCCTCCCCGGCGGCGCCCCGGGCCTGTCCGGCGAGCCGGCCGAGCTGCTGGGCCACGGCCGACTTCTCCCGGTCGGCGGCCCGTCGCCGCTCCCCCAGTTCCTCCACCTGGGCCGCGGCCTGCCCGCGTTGCTCGGCCGCGGCCCGCTGGGCCTCGGTCAGCTCCCGGCAGCGCACCTCCAGCTCGGCCAGCTCGGCCGCGGCCTCGTCGACGGAGGCCTGCACCTCCAGCAGGCTGGGCGCGCCCGCCGAGCCGCCGTGCGCGAAGTGGGCGCCGAGGAGGTCGCCCTCGGCGGTGACGGCGGTCAGCTCGGGATGGGCGCGGACCAGGGCCTCGGCGTCGTCCAG
This sequence comes from Streptomyces canarius, assembly GCF_014650735.1. Taxonomy (NCBI): domain Bacteria; kingdom Bacillati; phylum Actinomycetota; class Actinomycetes; order Kitasatosporales; family Streptomycetaceae; genus Streptomyces; species Streptomyces canarius. The sequence continues at coordinate 56,656 of NZ_BMVN01000017.1, read as the reverse complement.
GGTGTCGACCACGACGATGCCGGTCAGGAGGCGGCGGACGGCCGGCATCAGCTCGGCGGGACCGCGGACGAGGTCGGCGGCGGGTGGGTGGTCGGGGGCGACGAGGGGGGCGGCGGGACCGTGGTCGGGCGCGACGAGGTCGGCGGCGGGCCGTCGGTCGGGCGCGACGAGCGGGGCGGTGGGACCGTGGTCGGGCGCGGGACCGTTGTGGTCGCTCGCGGTGTTCCCTGTGGCCCCTCGGGGCGCTGCTCCGCCGTGGTCGAGTGCCGGTTCGACGTGGTTGCTCGCGGTGTTCCCCGTGGCCCCTTCCGGCGCGCTCTCCGGGGCTCCAGCGAGGAGGAGGGTCGCTCGGCCGCCGTCCTGTTTGCGGAGGAGGTTGATGGCCTCGCTCGCCGCCGCGGGGGTCGTCACGGCGATGGCGTCCGCCGCTGTGCCCAGGGCCGCGGCCAGCGGGATCTCGTAGCCCGGTGTGATCGTCAGCAGCTCTGCCGCGGGGCCGAGGACTCCGGTGAGACGGTCCCGGGCGCCGAGCAGTATGCCGGTGCCGTCCTTCCGGCGCAGGCCCAGCGCCAGCGCGTCATGGCGGGCCCGGGTCGCGGCGCGGCTGCGCTCGGCGGCGGTCAGGGCCTCGCGGGCCGTGGTCAGGGCGGTCTCGGCCTCCGCCAGCCGCCGTTTCGCCGTCTCGTGCTGTTCGGCCAGGTCGGCGTCGCCGGCGTCGAGGCCGTCGACCTCGGCCTGGAGGGCCTCGTACTCCTCCTGGGCGCGGACGGCGCGTTCCTGTGCCTCGTCGCGGGCCGTGGCCAGCCGGTCGATCTCGGCCTGGGCGGAGGCGGCGCGCGAGCGGGCCGCGTTGACCTGTCCGGAGAGGCGGGCCAGCCCCTCGCGGCGGTCGGCGATGGCACGGGCGACGTCCTTCAGCCGGCGTTCCTCGACGGCCAGCTCGCGCTCCAGTTCGGCCCGGTGGGCGACGGTGTCGTCCAGTGCCCGCTGGGCCGCTTCCAGGGCGGCCTCCAGTTCGGCCTCCTGCTCGCGGATGCGGGCGGCCTCGCGCTCCAGGTCCTCCGGGTCCCGGCCGCGCCGCTCGTCGGGGGGCGCGGAGGTGGCGCTCTTGACCCGGGCGTCGGCCAGCGAGACCGTGCCGCGCACGCGTTCGGCCAGCTGGGACAGCTCGTACCAGGTCTGCTGGGCGCGCTGGAGGCGCGGGGTGAGCCGGCGTACCTCCTCCTCCAGCAGGGCCTCGCGGTGCAGGGCCTTCTTCAGCTCCTGCTCGGCGGTCTCCTTGCGCTCCTTCAGGGCCGCCTCGTCGGCGATCTCGGCCCGGAGGGCTTCGCGCAGGCGGACGAGGTCGTCGGCGAGGAGCCGCAGCCGGGCGTCGCGGAGGTCGGCCTGGATGACGGCGGCCCTGCGGGCGACGGCGGCCTGCCGGCCGAGGGGCTTGAGCTGGCGCCGCAGCTCGTCCGTCAGGTCCTGCACGCGCGCGAGGTTGGCCTGCATCGCGTCCAGCTTGCGGAGCGCCTTCTCCTTGCGCTTGCGGTGCTTGAGGACGCCGGCCGCCTCCTCGATGAAGGCGCGGCGGCCCATGGGGTCGGCGTGCAGGACCGAGTCGAGCTGGCCCTGGCCGACGATGACGTGCATCTCGCGGCCGATGCCGGAGTCGGAGAGCAGTTCCTGGATGTCGAGGAGACGGCAGGTGTCGCCGTTGATCTGGTACTCGCTGCCGCCGTTGCGGAACATGATCCGCGTGATGGTGACCTCGGCGTACTCGATGGGCAGCGCGCCGTCGGAGTTGTCGATCGTCAGGGACACCTCGGCGCGGCCGAGCGGCGGACGGCCGGTGGTGCCGGCGAAGATGACGTCCTCCATCTTGCCGCCGCGCAGCGACTTGGCGCCCTGTTCGCCCATGACCCAGCTGAGCGCGTCCACGACATTGGACTTGCCCGAGCCGTTCGGTCCGACGACACACGTGATGCCCGGTTCGAGCCGGAGCGTGGTCGCCGAGGCGAACGACTTGAACCCACGGAGGGTCAGGGCCTTGAGGTGCACGCCGCTGGACTCTACCCGCCGCCGCTATCTCACTCCATGAACCCTCGCAACCGCGCGGTTTCGCTCGTGACCATGCAGGGCACACCAGATGTTAAAGAGCGTGAAAGGATGCGCGGCCAACGACCGGCGGGGGAAGAAGCGGGCGGGGAAGACGGGGGAAGAACGAAGGGACGCCGAAGCGTCCCTTGCAACTCTGACGGCTGGATCTCAGCCGTCCGATCAACTGAGCGGTTGATACGGGCAGCCCGATCGTTTGCGACTGCTGTCGTGGAGCGATGCAACGATCAGGTGAGCGCAGGCTCCGCCTGGTGTGCGTCGATGCTCTCCATGATCCTGTCCTGAGAAGCGGCAGCCGTCAGCGCTTCGTTCTCCGCCTGGATCCGTACGAGCTCGGACTCCAGGTCCTGGACGCGCTGCTGCAACCGTCGCATCTCGGCGAGGAGTCGAGGGTCGGAGCCGCCGACGTAACCGAGAAGCGCCTTTGCCATGATGGATGGTCCTCCACACTGAGTGACCGACCGATGCGGTGTGGGTCGTGAGGGATTCGCACCCGTGGTGCTTGGCACATCCGGGTGTTGCTCTGGTGTTGCTCCATGCCAAACAGCTAAGGTGCGCGGGGCTTTCAGCGTCTCACCAAAAAGTTTGACGGTCAACACGATCACGCCCTGTATTGGCGGGCGAACCGGGGCGCGCGGCCGGTGAAGCGGCGGCGCTGCGCATCTTCCGGACCCTCAGGGCGTGGCGACCAGCAGTAAAAGCGGAGCCTGCCATGCCACGCCTGTCTTGGCAACCACCAGGGCGTTTCCGTCTTCCGCATGTGCCCCTGGCAGCTTGCCACGCTCCGGCGCGCGGGACCGAGCCCTCCGGATCAGCGGACGGCGAAGCCGTCGTAGCCGCCGCGCGGTGTGTCCCAGATCTCGGTGACACCGTCCACATGCCCGGGCGTGTCGCTGCCCTGGAGCCAGTCCAGCAGCCCCTCGCACCCCTCCCGCGGCCCCTCCGCGACCACCTGGACCCGGCCGTCGGCCAAATTGAGAGCAAAACCACTCAGACCGCCGATCTCCAGCGCCTTGGCGCGCGTGAACCAGCGGAATCCCACGCCCTGCACGTGTCCACGCACCCAGGCGACCAGTCGCACTTCCTCACTCATGGGTGCAACCTAACCGGCCGGTGTCGGCCGGGACACATCGTCCCCGAGCGCCATGGGGTACGGTCCGGAATCAATCCATCTCATACGAAACCCACTCGATCGAGTGGGTTTGGTCGGCCAGAGGGAGTCACTCGCCACAAGTCGCTCGCCGGGGACTCACTCGCCGTGCAGGCGCCGGTCGACCGCAGGCACGAGGAAGAGGGCAAGGACATGGGACGCCACCGACGCTCCGCCGCCGGCCGCGCCGCCACGGGCCGCGCCACGGGGGACGACCACGCGCAGCACCCGGGCTCCGGGAGCGACGACCCCCAACACTCGTCCGCGGGGGAACCGCGGGTGCCGATGGGCATCGCGCCCTACCTGAACCCGGAGGCCTACGCCGAGGCCGCGACGAAGGCCCAGGCGTACCTGTTCGCGACGGGCGACGACTCGGCGCCGGGCGCGCCCGGCGCCGACGACGGCGGTTCCGCCCCGGCCGGCGGGCACCGGCGGCGGAACAAGCTCGGGCGGCCGGTGCGCGTGGGCCTGCTCGGTGTGTCCGTGGCCGTCGCCCTCGGCACGGTCGCGGTGGCCACGGGTGTCGTACCGGGCCTGGAGCACCACCGGCTCGGCGACGGTACGCACACCACCGGCGGGGACCGGGTACGGACCGCGGCGGCCCCCAGCAACACGGCCGGCGAGCAGGGCGGCGCCTCGGGCCGCGCGGAGGTGTCCGGCAGCGGGAACAGTGCGCGCGGCGGCTCCGCGAGCGCGGCGGCCTCAGCGTCGGCGTCCGTCTCGGCGTCGGCGTCCGCCTCGCGTTCGTCCTCCTCTACCCACTCCCCCTCCGCGCCTGCCTCGAAGCCGACGCTCCCCTCGAAGAGGGCCACCCCCTCGAAGTCGGCGTCCCCGTCGAAGAGGGCCACTCCCTCGAAGACCGCGTCCCCATCGAAGAGCGCCACTCCCTCGAAGACCGCGTCCCCATCGAAGAGCGCCACCCCCTCGAAGACCGCGTCCCCCTGGAAGTCGGCGTCCCCCACGAAGACGGCGTCCGGCTCGAAGAGCGCCACCCCCTCAAAGTCGGCGTCTCCCTCAAAGTCGACGTCCCCGCCGAAGAAGGCCACCCCCTCAAACTCCAAGACGGCGGCCGAGAAGCCGACGCCGGCCAGGACGACGCCGAGGACCACGCCCTCCGCGCCATCCAAGCCGGCGGCACCATCCGAACTGGCGGCACCGTCCAAGCCGGCGGCACCATCCAAGCCGCCCACTGCGTCCAAACCAGCCGCACCACCCAAACCAGCCGCACCGGCCAAACCAGCCGCACCGGCCAAGCCGCCCACGCCGAAGGTCACCCCGTCCCGTACGGCCACCCCGTCCCGTACGGCGACCCCGTCCCCTACGGCCACCAAGGCGCCGGCGTCGACGTCCTCGCCGGTGACGGTGTCGCGGGAGGCCGCTGCCGAGGCGCAGGTACTGAAGCTCGTCAACGACGAGCGGGCGAAGGCCGGCCGTAGCCCGCTGGCGGCGAACTCCTCGCTGACGCAGTTGGCCGAGGCCTTCAGCGACGACATGGCGGCGCGCGGCTACTTCGACCACACCGACCCGGACGGCAGGACGCCGTGGAACCGGGCTGCGGCGGCCGGTATCACCGGTCTCGGCGCCGAGAACACAGCCCGCGGTCAGGCCGACGCCGCGGCTGTGATGGCCGCCTGGATGGGCAGCCCCGGCGACCGCGCCAACATCCTGAACGGCGACTTCAAGACCCTCGGTGTCGGTGTCCACTTCGGCCCGGGCGGACCTTGGTGGACGCAGGACTTCGGGTACTGAGCAGAGCCCGAGCACAGCCCCCGCCCCGTAGCAGGCGTTACGCGGCGACGCGTCCGCGGGTGAAGATCTTCGCCGTCTCCGTCACCCGGCGCCCCAGGTGCTCGGCGGTGGCCACGTCGGCCTTGTGGACGCCCTCGGGGCCCTGGTCGTTGTTGCTCTGGGCGGCGGCGCCGGCGAAGAAGCCGAGGCGGTTCAGGTCGTACTCCGAGGCGGTGCTGCTGTTCCAGCCGGGCAGCAGGCCGAGGTTGACCCAGTGCATGCCGTGCTGGGCGGCGAGCGTCTGGAAGAACTGGAGGGTGTGCAGCTTGTCGCCGCTCTTGGAGGCGGAGTTGGTGAAGCCGGCGGCCAGCTTGTCCTTCCAGCCCTGGCCGGACCAGCGCTTGGAGGTGGCCTCGGCGAAGACGTGGAAGGCACCGGAGGCGGTGCCCATGTAGGTGGGCGAGCCGAAGACGATCACGTCGGAGCGGTCCAGCGTCTCCCACTGCTCGTCGGTGATCCCGTCCACCTTGATCAGGTGCACCTCGGCACCCGCGTCGAGGGCACCGGCACGGACGGCCTCGGCGAGGACGGCGGTGTGGCCGTAGCCGGAGTGGTAGGCGATGGAAACGACGGGGGTGGTCATGCGGACTCCTCGAAGCGAACAGCGGTGAACGGCGGCTCAAGAGAAGAGAGCAGCTCACGAGCACTAACCACAGGTAAGCACTAACCAGAAGTTAGTGCAACCTGGTGGAGAGCGCTGTGCGGGCGTACTCTTGCCGGTATGACCGTGACCACCCAGGACCACGACGACCTCGCCTACAACGTCTTCGCCAAGGCGTGCCCGTCACGGGGCACGCTGGAGCACGTCACGGGCCGCTGGGGCGGGCTGACGCTCGGCGCGCTGTACGAGGGTCCGCTGCGCTTCAACGAACTGCGCCGGCGCGTGGACGGGGTGAGCGAGAAGATGCTGTCCCAGACGCTGCACGCGCTGGAACGCGACGGCCTGGTGCACCGCGAGGCCCAGCCGACGAACCCGCCGCGCGTGGACTACGAGCTGACGCCCCTGGGACGGCAGGTCGCCGAGCGGCTGCTGGCGCTCATCCACTGCGTGGAGGGCTCGATGGACGACGTCCTCGCGTCCCGCGCGCGTTACGACGAGACGCGCGGCGCCCTCTGACACGAGGGGCAGAAGTAGCTGGACCGGTTCATCCAGGGGCGCCGGCGCATGGGGGTGCCGCAGCGGCGGCAGGGCTCGCCCTCCCGGCCGTAGGCGTCCAGGGAACGGTCGAAGTAGCCGGATTCGCCGTTGACGTTGACGTACAGGCTGTCGAAGCTGGTGCCGCCGACGGCGAGGGCCGCGTTCATCACGTCCCGGATGTGACCGAGGAGTTCCGCCGTGACCGGGCGGGTGAGGTTCGCCGTGGGGCGTTCGTAGTGGATGCGGGCGCGCCACAGGGCCTCGTCCGCGTAGATGTTGCCGACGCCGCTGATCAGCGACTGGTCCAGCAGGGCCCGCTTGATGGTGGTCCGCTTGCGGCGCAGCGCCTGGTGGAAGGCCTCGTCGTCGAAGAGCGGGTCCAGCGGGTCGCGGGCGATGTGCGCGATGGCGTCGGGCAGGCCGTCGGGGGTGTTGTCGTGCAACGACAGCCCGCCGAAGGTGCGCTGGTCGACGAAGCGGAGTTCGGTGCCGAGGGTGTCGGCGAACCGCACACGGATGCGCAGGTGCTTCTCGTCCGCCGTCTCGTGCGGCTGGACCAGTAGCTGGCCGCTCATGCCGAGGTGGGCGAGGACGGACTGGTTCGTCTCCTCCAGCGGCAGCCACAGGTACTTGCCGCGCCGCCGGGGCGTGCCGATGTGGTGGCCCTTGAGCCGGTGCGCGAAGTCGTCGGGCCCGGCGACATGCCGGCGTACGGCTCGCGGGTGCAGCACCTCGGTCTCGGCGACGGTCCGGTGGGCGACCCAGCGCTCCAGGCCCCGGCGGACGACTTCGACCTCGGGCAACTCGGGCACGACACTCCTTCGGGCGACTGCGGAAGAGCTGAGGGCAGGGTATCCCGGGGCCCGGCCGGTCCACCGGGCCGGTGGATCCCCTCTGCCTGCCGGCAGCGCCCGTGGATGGCCGAGCGCCCGTCCCGCGGGTGGCGGGGCGGGCGCTCGGGTGGTGCTGTTCTGTTCCGGTCAGGCGGTGGCGGACGACGCGTCGCCGCCCTTGACGGCCTGGCTGCCCCTGACGGCCTCGTCGGCCGTCTCCTTGATGGGCTCCTTGGCCACCTTGGCCCGCTCGTCCGCGGCGGCCCGGATGGCCCGCCAGGCGGACTCGGCGGCCTGCTGCTCCGCCTCCTTCTTGCTGCGGCCGGTGCCGGTGCCGTACGAGACGCCCCCGACGCGGGCAGCAGCAGTGAAGGTCTTCTCGTGGTCGGGGCCGGTCTCCGTGACCAGGTACTCGGGCACGCCGAGCCCCTCGATCGCGGTGAGCTCCTGGAGGGACGTCTTCCAGTCCAGGCCGGCACCGAGGTTGGAGGACTTCTCGATCAGCGGGTCGAACAGGCGGTGCACCAGTTCGGAGGCCGCGTCGAGGCCCTGGTCGAGATAGACCGCACCGATCACCGCTTCAAGGGTGTCGGCGAGGATGGATGCCTTGTCCCGGCCGCCCGTGCCCTCTTCACCCCGGCCGAGCCGGATGAAGGCGCCCAGGTCGAGGCCGCGCCCGACCTCCGCCAACGCACGCGAGTTGACCACCGCGGCCCGCAGCTTGGCCAGCTGGCCTTCGGGCAGGTCGGGGTGGGTGCGGTACAGCGTGTCCGTGACGACGAGGCCCAGCACGGAGTCCCCGAGGAACTCCAGGCGCTCGTTCGTCGGCAGACCGCCGTTCTCGTACGCGTAGGAACGGTGGGTCAGCGCTCGCACCAGAAGGGCGGACTCGACCTGGTAGCCGAGCCGCCCTTCCAGAAGCGTGTGGGACGAGGCCTGGTTGTCCGCAGAGGTTTTCTTCGGCGTGGACACAGTGCCTCTCACCAGCCCGCTCAGACTTCGAGGACCTGGCGCTTGTTGTAGGTGCCGCAAGACGGGCACGCGATGTGCTGCTGCTTGGGCTCGTGGCAGCGCTCGCACGCAACCAGGGTGGGGACCGCAGCCTTCCACTGCGACCGGCGGTGGCGCGTGTTGCTGCGCGACATCTTCCGCTTCGGAACAGCCACGGCTACTTCTCCTGCTTCTCGTCGACGCCCGCTTCGGCGCCGCTCATCTCGTCCTTATCGCCGGCTTCGAGTGAATCGGCGAATCCCTGCAAAGCCGCCCAACGGATGTCGACGGCGTCGTGGTGGTGGTCCGGGTCGTCCGCCAGCCGCGCCCCGCACTCGGAGCACAGACCGGGGCAGCCTTCCTGGCACACCGGCTGCATCGGCAGTGCGAGCACCACCGCATCGCGCAGCACGGGTTCGAGGTCGATCAGACCGTCCTCGACAAAGAGCCTGTCCTCGTCGTCCTCGGCGTCGTCGCCCGGTTCCGCGATCACACGGCCCCGGTCGTCGGCGTCAGGGTACGTGAACATCTCCTGGAAGTCCGCTTCGAGCTCCAGCTCGACCGGCTCCAGACACCTTACGCACTCCCCCTTGGCCGTTGCACGGGCGGTGCCTGTGACAAGCACCCCTTCCATGACCGACTCAAGGCGGAGTTCGAGCTCCATCGGGGCGCCTTCCGGCACTCCGACGACTCCCTGGATGCCGAGATCCTTGGGAGCGTCGACCTCGCGGGTCAGGCGTTGCAGCGCACCAGGACGCCGGCCCAGCTCGTGCGTGTCGATCACGAGGGGGTTTCGGTGGTCGAGGCGGGCGTTGGAAGCCATTCCTGCTTTCGATCTTCGAACTCGAAGGGACGCCGCCCGTCGGTGCTCCGGGCAGCGGTGATCGCGGACATACGCGCGACCGAAGAGCCAGGATACTGGACCTTTGGCTCAGCGCCCAATCCGCCCGCGGCTACAGGCCCCGGCCCTGCTCGTACGCCCTGAGCTGCTCCGCGCTGATCATGCTCGTGTCGAAGAGGCTGGTCTCGTCCAGGGCGTAACCCTGCTGGTCCTGGTGCTGTGGCTGCTGCTGGGACTGGTGCGGCTGCTGGGCCTGCTGGGGGTCGTAGCCGGCCTGCTGGGCGTCGTAGCCCTGGAAGGGGGCACCTCCCGCCGGGGCGTAGCCGGAGGCGGGGGAATACGGATCAGCCTGCTGGTAGCCGTACGCGTCCTGCTGCGGGGCGTACTCCGGCTGCTGCGGGAAGCCCGCGTACGGGTCCGGCTGCTGCTCGTAGCCGTAGGCCGGCTGCGGCTCGTACGACGGCTGGGGTGGCTCGGGCTGCCGCTGTGCCGCGCGGTCGCTGTCCGCGAGGGCCGCGAGGTCGGCGAGGTAGTCGGCGTCGCTGGAGTGCTGGAAGGTCGTGGTGTCGTCGGCGAGGGCGCCGAGGTCGTCGGTGGCGATCCGGCCGTGCAGCTTCTGCCGGCCCCGGCCGACGGCCTCCAGGGTCTTGGCGAGGACCGCCTCGAAGGCGCCGAGCTTGGCGTCCACGTAGGCGTCGGCGTTGTGGCGCAGCGTCTCCGGGTCCTGGCTGCGCTCGGGGGCGTCCTCGTCCGCGTAGCCGTTCTCGTCCAGGCCCGGGCCGGTGCCGAGGAGCTTCTCGCGGCCCCGGCCGACCGAGCCGAGGGTCTTGGTGAGGACGACCTCGAAGTTGGCGAGCTTGGAATCGACGTAGTCGTCGGCCTCGGCGCGGATCTCCTCGGCCTCCTTGCGGGCCTCGGCGAGGATGCGGTCGGCCTCGGCCTGGGAACGGCGGGCGATCTCGGTGTCGGAGATCAGCGAGCCGCGCTGGGCGTGCGCGTTCTCGATGATCCGCTCGGCCTCCAGCCGGGCCTGCTCGACCATCTGCTCACGGTCGCCGATCAGTTCCTGGGCCTGGGCCAGGGAGCCGGGCAGCGCCTGGCGCACCTCTTCGAGCAGCGCGAGCAGCTCGGCGCGGTTGATCACGCACGACGCCGACATGGGCATGCCCCGGGCACCGGAGACCGCGGAGACGATCTCGTCGAGCTTCTTCTGCACGTCCACCTGTGCTCGCCACTCTCTACAGCCGGGTTGGAGACGGACGGGACGACTGTAGCCCCATCAGCCCTTGGCGAGGCGCTTGTTCAGTGCCTCCAGGACCTCGGCCGGGACCAGGTGGGAGACGTCGCCGCCCCAGGCCGCGACCTCCTTGACGAGGGAGGAGGAGAGGAAGCTGTAGGTGGGGTTGGTGGGCACGAACAGCGTCTCCACGCCGGTGAGGCCGTTGTTCATCTGCGCCATCTGGAGTTCGTAGTCGAAGTCGCTGACGGCACGCAGGCCCTTGACGATGGCGGGGATCTCGCGCTGCTTGCAGAAGTCGACGAGGAGGCCGTGGAACGCCTCCACCCGGACGTTGGCGTACTCGGCGGTGACCTGGCGGATCAGGTCGATCCGCTCCTCGATCCCGAACAGGCCCTTCTTGGACTTGTTGATCATCACCGCGACGTAGACCTCGTCGTAGAGACGGGAGGCTCGGGCAATGATGTCGAGGTGTCCGTTGGTGATCGGGTCGAAAGACCCGGGACAGACGGCGCGGCGCACTTGTGATCCCTCGCTCTCCGGTCCGGTCATCGTGCGTCTTCGCACGTAGAGGCGGCGCGACCGTACCAAAACGTTCCCTCGCCGTAGCGACGGGACCGAATGGCCTCGAAGCCGTCCGGCCAGTGGAATTCACCGCCTCTGGTGCTGCGCTCCACGGTGACGAGGGCTTCTCCGGCGAGCCAGCGTTCCGAGCGGAGTGTGAGCAGGATCTCCCGAAGATCGTCGTCGGAGACGGCGTACGGCGGGTCGAGGAAGACCAGGTCGTACGGCTCTTCCGGGGCGGCTTGCCTGATGACCTGTTCCGCTTTGCCCGTTCTGACCTCGGCGCCCGGCAGGCCCAGGTTTCTCACGTTCTCCCGCACGATCCGCGCGGCCCGGGCGTCCGCCTCGACCAGCAGGACGTGGCGCGCGCCGCGGGACAGGGCCTCCAGGCCCACGGCGCCCGAGCCGGCGTAGAGGTCCAGGACCCGTTCGCCGTCCAGGGGGCCGCCGAGGAGGGACTGCCAGGTGGAGAAGAGGCCCTCGCGCGCGCGGTCCGAGGTCGGCCGGGTTCCGGTGCCGGGCGGTACTGAGAGGCGCCGTCCGCCGGCGGCACCGGCGATCACGCGGGTCATGGGGGGTCCTTCTCCGTGGGCGGCTTTACGGTTCATTGTGGCTGGTCGCGCCCGCGCGGCGGTAGCCGCATACGGACGACGGACCCGCGCCCCTTCGCAGGCGCTTGCCCTCAGCCCTTCTCCAGGTACTGCTCCCTCTCCTCGTCCAGGAGGGCGTCCAGGGCCGTCCGCAGGGCCGGGAGGCCGGTCAGGTCCGGGTCGGCCGCGACCACCGTCGCCGCCTCCTGCCTCGCCTCCGCGATGACCTCCTCGTCCTCGATGACCGCCAGGACCCGGAGGCTGGAGCGGGCGCCGGACTGGGCCTGGCCGAGGACATCGCCCTCGCGGCGCTGTTCGAGGTCGATGCGGGAGAGTTCGAAGCCGTCGAGGGTGGAGGCGACGGCGCCCAGGCGCTGGCGGGCCGCGCTGGCCTCGGGCATCTCGGTGACCAGGAGGCACAGGCCGGGGGCGGAGCCACGGCCGACCCGGCCGCGCAGCTGGTGGAGCTGGGAGACGCCGAAGCGGTCGGCGTCCATGATCACCATGGCCGTGGCGTTGGGGACGTTGACGCCGACCTCGATGACGGTGGTGGCGACCAGGACGTCCGTCTCCCCCGCGGCGTAGCGGCGCATCACGGCGTCCTTGTCGTCGGGGTGCATACGGCCGTGCAGCACCTCCACCTTCAGGCCCTTCAGCGGGCCGCGGCCGAGCTGGTCGGCCACGTCGAGCACGGCCAGCGGAGGACGCTTCTCCGCCTCGTCCTCGGGGGTCTTCTTCATGCCGGACTTCTTGGGATCGTCCTCCTCGTCCCCGATCCGGGGGCAGACCACGTACGCCTGGTGGCCGTTCGCGACCTCCTCGCGGACCCGTTCCCAGGCGCGGGCCAGGAAGTGGGGCTTGTCGGCGGCCGGGACGACGTGGCTGGCGATCGGGGAGCGGCCGGCCGGGAGCTGGTCGAGGACCGAGGTCTCCAGGTCGCCGAAGACCGTCATGGCGACCGTGCGCGGGATGGGGGTGGCCGTCATGACGAGGAGGTGCGGGGGCTGCTTTCCCTTGCCGCGCAGGGCGTCGCGCTGTTCCACGCCGAAGCGGTGCTGTTCGTCCACCACGACCAGGCCGAGGTCGTGGAACTGGACCTTGTCCTCGATGAGCGCGTGGGTGCCGATGACGATGCCGGCCTCGCCGGTGGCCAGGTCCAGGAGGGCCTGACGGCGGGCGGCCGTGCCCATGGAGCCGGTGAGCAGGACGACCTTGGTGGCGTGCTCGGTGCCGCCCAGCATGCCCCCCTCCGCCAGTTCGCCCATCATCTCGGTGACCGAGCGGTGGTGCTGCTGGGCGAGGACCTCGGTGGGCGCGAGCATGGCCGCCTGTCCGCCCGCGTCGACCACGGCGAGCATGGCGCGCAGGGCGACCATCGTCTTCCCCGATCCGACCTCGCCCTGGAGGAGGCGGTGCATGGGGTGGGCGGTGGCGAGGCCGGCGAAGATCTCCTCGGAGACCTTCCGCTGGCCCTTGGTGAGGGTGAAGGGGAGGCGGTCGTCGAAGGCCGTGAGGATGCCGTCCGGCCTGGGGACGCGGGGGACGGCCGGGAGCTGGGTATCGGCGTGCCGGCGGCGGGCCAGGGCGACCTGGAGGACGAAGGCCTCGTCCCACTTCAGGCGGGCGCGGGCGTCGGCGACGTCGGCCTTGGTGTGCGGGCGGTGGATCTTGAGCAGGGCCTCGGGGAGCGGCAGCAGGCCGCGGCCCGCGCGGAGGGTGTCGGGCAGGGGGTCGAGGGCCTCCTGGGCGCTCGGGAGGACCGTCTGCACGGCTTTGCCGATCTTCCAGGACTCCAGTTTGGCGGTGGCCGGGTAGATCGGGATCAGGGCGCCCGCCCAGGTCTCGACGGTCTCCTCGCTGTCGCCTCGCAGCAATTCGTAGGCAGGGTGGGCCAGTTGGAGGCGGCGGTTGAAGACGGAGACCTTGCCGGCGAACATCGCGCGGGTGCCCGGCAGCAGCTCCTTGTGGGGTTTGTGCACGCCGTTGCCGAAGAAGACGAGCTGGAGCCGGCCGCTGCCGTCGGTGATGGTGACTTCGAGGCGCTGGCCCTTGCCGCGGGGGGCCTTGGCCGAGGCGAAGGTGTGCAGGCGGGCGTCGGCGACCTGGGCGACCACCGTGACGTGCTCGTCCATGGGGAGGTCGGCGAGGTGCGTGAGCTGGCCGCGCTCCTCGTATCTGCGCGGGTAGTGGTGGAGCAGGTCGCCGACGGTGTGCAGGCCGAGGTGCTCGGCCATCACCTTCGCGGTGGCGGGGCCGAGCACCTTCTTGAGCGGTTCTTGCAGTGCGGGCACGAGATCCATTGCACACCACGGCACTGACAATGCCGTACACCCTGCTCCGCGGATTCCCGGCCGGATGCCGTAAACATCAGGGAAACTCCTGGTCAGGCACGCGCCCCGGCTCTAGGATGGCGCGCTCCGGCCATCCTTCGCGGTCACCGCCCCGCCGGGACCGCCCGACCCCGCGCCGCACGCACGCCCCCCTCCGGCGCAGTGACGATGGACTCCCACAGCTCTCAGGCATCCCAGCCATCCCAGTCACCTCATCCACCTCACAGTTTCCAGGTCGACCTGCGTGGTCTGGTGGACCTGCTCTCCCATCACCTCTACTCCAGCCCCAAGGTCTATCTGCGCGAGCTGTTGCAGAACGCCGTGGACGCCGTCACCGCCCGCCGGGCCGCCGAACCGGACGCCCCGGCGCGGATCCGGCTGTACGCGGCGGACGGCGGGCTGCGGGTGGAGGACACCGGTGTCGGGCTCACCGAGCCGGACGTGCACAGCCTGCTGGCGACCATCGGCCGCAGCTCCAAGCGGGCCGAGGGCCTGGAGGAGGCCCGGTCGGACTTCCTCGGCCAGTTCGGCATCGGGCTGCTGGCCTGTTTCGTCGTCGCCGAGCGGATCCGGGTGGTCAGCCGCAGCGCCCGCACGCCCGGGGCCCCGCCGGTGGAGTGGACCGCCCGGGACGACGGCTCGTACACCGTGCGCACGCTGCCCGACGCCGAGCGGCCCGAGCCGGGTACGACCGTGTACCTGACCGCGCGGGCCGGTGCGGCCGAGTGGCTGGCGCCGGAGCGGGTCCGCGACCTGGCCCGGGACTTCGGCTCGCTGCTGCCGTACGACGTGCGGGTCGGCGACGAGTCCGTCACCGAGCTGCCCGCGCCCTGGGACCGCGCCCATCCCAGTCCGGCCGGCCGGCGGGTGGCGCTGGCCCGGCACTGCCGTGAGCTGTTCGGGTTCACCCCGCTGGACTCCATCGACCTCGACGTGCCGGTGGCCGGGGTCCGCGGGGTGGCGTACGTGCTGCCGTCGGCGGTCAGCCCGGCCCAGCGGGCGACCCATCGTGTGCACCTGAAGGGCATGCTGCTCACCGAGCGGGCCGAACAACTGCTGCCGGACTGGGCGTTCTTCGTGCGCTGCGTCCTGGACACCGACAGCCTGCGGCCGACCGCCTCGCGCGAGTCGCTGTACGAGGACGAGACGCTGGCCGCCGTGCGGGACGCGCTCGGGACGCGGATCCGGTCCTGGCTGACCGGGCTCGCGGCCGGTGATCCGGAGCGCCTCGCGGCCTTCCTCGCCGTGCACCACCTGGGCGTGAAGTCCCTCGCCCGGCACGACGCCGGCATGCTGCGCACGATGCTGCCGTGGCTGCCGTTCGAGACGACCGACGGGCAGCTCCCGCTGGAGGAGTTCGCGCGGCGGCACCCGGTGGTGCACTTCACGCGGACGGTCGAGGAGTACCGGCAGGTCGCGCCGATCGCCGCCGCGCAGGGCGTCGGGGTGGTCAACGGCGGTTACACCTACGACAGCGAGCTGGTCGAGGCGCTGCCGCGGGTGCGGCCGGGGACGGTGGTCGCCGAGCTGGACGCGGACACCGTGACCGCGCACCTGGACGCGGTCGACCCGGCGGAGGAGCTGGCGCTGTCCGGGTTCCTGGCCGCCGCGCGGGACCGGCTCGACCCGCTGGGCTGCGACGTCGTCCTGCGGGCCTTCCATCCGCTGGTCGTGCCCGCGCTGCACCTGGACGACCGGTCCGCCCGGCACGAGCAGGCCCGCGCGGTGGCCGAGGAGCAGGCCGACGACCTGTGGGCGGGCATCCTGGGCTCGCTGCGCGGCAGCGCCCCGCGCGCGCGTCTGGTCCTCAACCACCTCAACCCGCTGGTCCGGCGGATCGGCTCGCTCGGCGACCCGGAGCTGATCGGAACCGCGACCGAGGCGTTGTACGGACAGGCCCTGCTGATGGCGCGGCGCCCGCTCAGGCCGGCCGACTCGGCACTGCTCAACCGGGCGTTCATCGGGCTGCTCGAATGGGCGACCCACGGGGAGGGGGACGGACGATGAGTGAGATCACCGACTTCGACGCGCTGCGCCGGGCGCTGGCGGAGAACTCCGAGCAGCCGGAGGGCCCGGCCCGCAACGCG
Source organism: Streptomyces canarius (assembly GCF_014650735.1). Taxonomy (NCBI): domain Bacteria; kingdom Bacillati; phylum Actinomycetota; class Actinomycetes; order Kitasatosporales; family Streptomycetaceae; genus Streptomyces; species Streptomyces canarius. The sequence goes on along the minus strand of NZ_BMVN01000017.1, from coordinate 41,008 downwards.
CGCGCGGAACAGCTGCTCGCCGAGGCCGAGAAGCTGGACATCCCGCTCGCCGTGATCGAGGCGCTCGGGCACCAGCTGAAGGTCTACAACTACAGCTCCGAGAAGGACAAGATGTTCGTCCCGTTCGCGCGGCTGCTGCGCATGTGGGACGAGCGGCCCGAGGACTTCGACGCGTACGAGACGCACTCGCTGTACTGGGTCTTCAAGTGGATGTCGGCGGGCATGCTGGACCAGCCGCACATCCCGCTCGCCTCGGTCGAGAAGTGGCTCGGCGAGATGGAGCACCGCTACCGGCTCGCCGGGCACTCCGAACGGGCCGTGCGCAGCGCCGAGTTCAGCGTGGCCGCGCACATCGGGGACGTCGCGCGCGCGGAGCGGGCGTACGCGGCGTGGCTGGCCGCCGACCGGGACCGGATGGCCGACTGCCACGCCTGCGAGCTGCGCGGGCAGGGCGCCTGGCAGGCGCGGTGCGGGCGGGACGCCGAGGCGCTCCGGCTGTGGCGGCCGGTGCTGGAGGGCGAGTTCGCGTGCGCCCACGAGCCGCACAACGTGCTCGCCTCCTCGCTGGCCCCGCTGCTGCGGCTGGGCCGCGTCGAGGAGGCGCGCGCGCACCACCTGCGGGGCTTCCGGCTGGTGCGGTCCATGGAGAGCATGCGGGGCGCGTACGCCGATCATGTGGAGTTCTGCGCACTGACCGGGAACGAGGCGCGCGGTCTGGAGCTGCTGGCGGAGCGGCCGGCGTACTTCACGGACACCGGGCATCCGCGCAGCCGGCTGGACTTCCTGGCCGTGGTGACGCTGCTGATGGACCGGCTGACCGAGCTGGGGCACGGCGGGCAGCGGGTGCCGGGGCCGGCCGGACGGACCTGGACCGCGCGGGAACTCGCCGCGCACGCGCGCGCGGAGGCGACGGAGCTCGCCGAGCGGTTCGACCGGCGCAACGGCACGTCCGCCGTCGGCGACCGCGTCCGCGCGCGCATCGCCCAGCGCCCGCTGGTGGACCGCCTCCCGCTGGGCGTGCGTACGGTACGTCCCGCGCCGGCGCCGGTGGTCACCCCCTTGCCGCCGGCGACCCCCGCCGAACCGGACCTGTCCGCCCTGCTCGCCGCGGCGCGGCGCCTGTCGGACACCCTGCGACCCCAGGCCCTGGAGGCATGGGCGGCGGTCGCACGGGCCGCGCCGGACGGCGCCGGCCTCACACCACGCGACCGCGCGGAGATCGCCGACCACGAGGCGATGGCCCGGGGACCGGAGGGGCTGGAGCTGTTCGAGCGGGCGGCGGCCCTGTACGCGGAGGCGGGCGACCCCGGCGAGGCCCTGGCGGCACGCGCGCGCGGGGCGTACATCCGCGCCCTGACGGGCGAGCCGGACACGGCCCTCACCACGGTCACCTCCCTGTACGACGAGGCACTCGCCCTGTACGCCGACGAGGGCACCGGAGTACGCCAGACGGCGTCGGTGGCGATGAGCCGGGCCCGGGTACTGATGCGCCGGGTGCACGAGACGGTGGGCGGGGGCGGCGCGGGCCAGGAGTTCGAGGAGTTCACCGGGGCGGGTTCCGGGGAGGCCGTCTCGGAGACCGGGCCCGGCGTCGCTGAGGCTGAGGTTGCCGTGCGGGAGGTGTTGGCGCTCGTCGGCGGGCATGGTGGCGGTGACGTGCGGTTGGCGGCGCGGGGTGCCGAGGCATGGGCCATGCTCGGCGAGTTGGCCGGGGTGACCGGGGACGCCGGACGGGCGGCGGAGCTGTTCCGGCGGGCCGCCGGCACGTACGTGGCCGCCGGTCTTCCCTGGTTCGCGCTGGAGTACCAGGTGCAGGTCGCCGCCCTGGCCCACCAGGCCGGTGACCTGGCCGGGGCCGAGGGGGCGCTGCGGGCGGCCCTGGAGCACGGCGCGCCGTACGTGGAGCCGGTCGGACGGGCCCAGTTGCACCTTCAGCTCGCCGAGGTGCTCGGTGGCCGGGACGCGCCCGGTGAGGCGGCCGAGCACGCGCTGGAGGCCGCGCACTGGGCCGACGAGGCCGGTGAGAGCGGCACCCTGGGCGCCTGGGCGCGGCACCGACTCGGCGGGTACCTGCTGCGCCGGGGCCGGTACGCGGAGGCCGCCGAGGTGCTGGAGTCCGCCCTGGCCGACCTCTGCGCCGACACGCACGGCGACGGGACGGTCGTCCAGGCCCGCTGGTGGCTCGGGGACTGCCTGGGCGAGTTGGGCGAGCACCGGGCCGCCGCCGAACAGCGGCTCAAGGCCGCCGACCTCGCGCGGCACTGGCCCGAGCAGCAGGACCACGCCACGCTCGCCCACCTCGCCGCCGAGTCACTGGGCAACGCCGGGCTGGCGGCGGAGGCGGACCGCGCGTACGCGCGCGCGGGCGAACTGTGGCGCGCGCTCGGCAACACCCCGTTCCTGGTCCGTTCGCTGCGCGCCCGCGCCTGGCTCGCCCTCGACGGCGAGCCGGGGGCGGCGGACGCCCACGCGCTGATGACCCGGGCGGTCCGGGAGTGCGAGTCGGCGCTGGCGGTGGCGCAGGAGGCGGACCGGGAGGAGCTGGCCACCGAACTGGGCGGCACCTACCGGCAGTTCGCGGAGCTGCTGGCCCGCTCGGCGTCCGAGGCATCCGAGGAGACCGAGGAGACCGAGGGGACCGAGGACCCGGCGGTCCAAGCCGCGTTCGAGGCGGCGCTGGAACAGATGACCCGGGCCGTGGCGGTGTTCGCGACGCTCGGCGCGGCCGGGCTGCACCACCGTACCGGTGCCGAACTGGCCGCGGGCCGGCTGGAGGCGGACCTCGGCCGTCCGGCGCGGGCAGCGGCACGCGCGCGTGGAGTGCTCGCGGCCTACGAGGGCGCGGGTGAGGGGGACGGGACGGTCCTGGCCCGGCGGGAAGAGGCGGCCTGCTTGCTGGAGGCGGCACAGGAGCAGGCGGAGGAGGAGGCCGAGCGGGGCTGAGCCGTCCCCGCCGTCACTCCACGCCGATGAGCAGCAGCGCCCCCTGCCGGCCGCCCCGGTACACCACCGTGTCCACGGCCAGGTAGGACTCCCGTACGCGTGCCTCCAGCTGCGCGGCGACGGTCTCGGGCGCCTCGTCGCCGATGACGAGCGTGACCAGTTCGCCGCCGGCCTGGAGCATGCGGTCCAGGAGGGTGCGGGCGGTGGCGGTGACGTCCGCGCCGATCACCGCGACATCGCCGTCGATCAGGCCGAGCACGTCCCCGGCCTGGCAGATGCCGGCCGTCGTCCAGGACTGGCGCTCGGCGACGACGACTTCGGCGTACCGGGTGGCGCCCGCCGCCGAGGTCATCTGGACGACGTCCTCGTCGAACCGGCGCCCCGGCTCGTGCACCGCGAGCGCGGCGATGCCCTGGACCGCCGAGCGGGTCGGGATCAGGGCCACGCGGATGCCCTCGGTGCGGGCCTGTTCTGCCGCAGCGGCGGCCGTGTGGCGCAGGTCGGCGTCGTTGGGCAGCAGCACGACCTCCCGCGCGTGGGCCCGCCGTACCGCCTGCACCAGCTCCCCGCTGGCGGGCGGCTCGCCGGGGCGCGCGAGGACGGTGGTGGCGCCCGACTCGGCGTACAGCCCGGCCAGCCCCTCGCCCGGTACGACGGCGACGACCGCCCGCTGGGCACGCTCGCGCGGCGGGCGCTCGCGGCCGGTGTGCACATCGCCGAGCCCGAAGTGGGTGATCCGGATCCGGTACGGTCGCCCGGCCTCCACGCCGGCCTCCACGGCGGCGCCGGCGTCGTCGACGTGCACATGGACGTTCCACAGCCCGTCGCCGCCGACCACGACCAGGGAGTCCCCGAGGGCGTCGAGCCGCGCGCGCAGCCGGGCCACGGCCGCGTCGCCGGCCTCCAGGAGGTAGATCACCTCGAACGCCGGTCCGCCGGGTCCGGCCGCGTCGGCGCATCGCTCGGTGGCCGCCACGCGCGCGTGCGCGGGTGCGTCGCCATCGGAAGCGGATGCGGGTACGGACACGGCTCCCTGGGGCCGCGGGATCTCCCGCAGCAGGGACTCGCGTACCGAAAGCTCACGTCCCGGAAGTTCGCGTGCCGGAAGCTCACGTCCCGGAAGCTCACGTGCCGGAAGTTCGCGTACCGGAGGCTCCCGTACCGCCTCCCCCGTGAACGCCTCCACCAGCGCCCCCAGCACCGCCACCAGCCCCCGGCCGCCCGCGTCGACCACGCCGGCCCGCGCCAGCACGGCGAGCTGGCCCGGGGTCGCCGCGAGGGCCGCCCGCGCTCCCTCGTAGGCGGCCCGCGCGACCGTCCGGCAGTCGCCCTCGGCTCCCTCGGCGGCGTCGGCGGCGGCCGAGGCGACCGTGAGCACCGTGCCCTCGACGGGGCGGGCGACGGCCTGCCGGGCGGAGTCGGCGGCCCGGCGCAGGGCCAGTCGCAGCCCCGGGCCGTCGATGTGAGAGGCGTCACCGTCGTCCGCGAGCACCTGTGCCATCCCGCGCAGGAGCTGCGCGAGGATCGTCCCCGAGTTGCCCCGGGCCCCGATCAGCGCCCCGTGGGCCATGGCCCGGACGGCGTCCGCCAGCGCGGGCTCCCCGGAGCCGGTCTCGTACCCGGCGAACACCGCCTCCACGGCCGTCGCCGCCGACTCCAGGGTCAGGTACAGATTGGTCCCGGTGTCACCGTCCGCCACCGGATAGACGTTGATCGCGTCGATCTCCTCACGGGCCCTGCCCAGGGCCCGGAGCGCCAGACCGCACCAGGTGCGCACCGCGAGAGCATCGAGAAACGTCTGCGGTACCTGCGTCACCTGCGCCTCCTTGAGCTGGCTTGACGTGGGACGCAGCGTAGACCCCGGACCGGTGTCCTCCGGAAGAGGGCCGGGGACGGGGGTCTGAGCTGCCATGGTAGTTTCGTTGTACGGGCGCAGTCGTTGTATGCTGCTCCGGTTGCCCGATCCGATCGGGCCATTCCCCTGGCAGCGCCACTCAAGATTCAGGTCTTATAGGATCTCGATTCCCGGCATGCCGGGATCAACCGTAAGTGCATCTGAAGTCTTTGGAGTGACCCGTGGCTGCCAACTGCGACGTCTGCGGCAAGGGGCCGGGCTTCGGCAACAACATCTCGCACTCGCACCGCCGTACGTCCCGCCGCTGGAACCCGAACATCCAGCGTGTGCGTACCGTGGTCGGCGGGACGCCGAAGCGCGTGAACGCTTGCACCTCGTGCATCAAGGCCGGCAAGGTCTCGCGCTGACGCTACAGCTGAGCGCGCGGCCACTGCCTGGTTCGCTGCACTGAGCCGGTCCACCCCCGGGTGGGCCGGCTTTTTGCCGTACCCCCGTGAGCGCGGCGTGAGTGCGGCCCATGAACGGCCGCCGCCTGCCAGGATCCACGGAACGCGCTTCGGCATCCTGGGCCCGGTCGAGATCCGCACCGACGACGGCACTCCCCTCGACCCCGGCGGCCCCCGGCCCCGCGCCCTGCTCACGCTGCTGCTGCTCGACGCCGGCCGCGCGGTGTCCGTGGAGCGCCTGCTGGACGGCCTGTACGACGCCGAGCCGCCCGCCGGGGTTATGGGCGCGCTCCAGTCGCTGGGCATCACGGGCGAGGTGCTGGTGCCGGTGCCGCCGTTGCCCGAGGAGCCGGCCGTACGGCTGCTGCTGGACCGCGCGCGGGCTGTGCGGCCCGATTTCGACGGCCACGCGCGCGTGGCGGAGACCTGCCGGGCGCTGGACGGGCTGCCGCTGGCGATCGAACTGGCGGCGGCCCGGCTGCGCACCCTCTCGGTGGACGAGCTGGCGGACCGGCTGCACGACCGGTTCCGGGTGCTCGCGCGCGGGGACCGGGCCAAGGCGCCCCGGCACCGCACGCTGCGCGCGGTGGTGGAGTGGAGCTGGGAGTTGCTGGACGCGGCGGAACGGGACCTGGCGAGCAGGCTGACCGTCTTCGCGGGCGGGGCCACGCTGGCCGCCGTGGCTGCCGTCTGCGGGGTGCCGTACCCGGAGGATCCGCTGGCGTCCCTGGTCGAGAAGTCGTTCCTGGAGATGTCCGACGGGCGCTACCGGATGCTGGAGACGATCCGCGCCTTCGCCGCCGAGTCACTCACGGGTCCCCGAAGCCGGACGCCATTCCCACCGACCCCCGGCAACCGGGCACCACCCCCGCCGGCCCCCAAGGGCCCGGCACCACGCCCGGCGAGCCGTCCGCCGGTGCCCGCCGGCTGCGCGCCGCCCACGCCGCCTACTTCCTGCGGCTGGCCGAGCACGCCGAGCCGCTCCTGCGCGGTGGTGGGCAAATGCCCTGGCTGGGGCGGCTGGCCGCCGAGCAGGGCAATCTCGACGCGGCCCTGCGGCATCTGACCGGGACGGCCCCGCAGGACGCTCTGCGGCTGACGGTCGCGCTGACCTGGTTCCGGCGGCTGCGCGGCCTGCACGGCGACCGCGTGCCGGGCGCCCGGGCCCTGCTCGCGGCGGTGGGCGAGGAGCCGCCGCCCGGCCTGGCCGACTGGCCCTGGCGGGCCGCGAGCACCGGGTCGCGCTGGCCGCCTGCGAGAGCCGCGTCCGGGGCTTCGCCAGGGGCTGCCGGAAGATCTCCGGCAACGCGGGGCCGTTCTTCGCCCCGGCCACCGAGCGGCGCATCCGCAGCCGGGACCGGATGTACCGGCTGCTCGGCTCCCGGCCGCCGGCCGGCTTCTTCAAGCGGCTGACGGAGAGGGCGGCGACCGCGATCGAGCTCCGGGACTACCCCGCCTGACCTCGGCGACTACCCCGCCTGACCAGGGCGAGCGCCCACCCGTGGTCCACGGGACCGATCCCGGCGCCGAGGGCGAACCCGGCGGCGATGGCCCCGGTGACGTACTCCTTGGCCGCCGCGACCGCCTCCGGCACGGGCTGTCCCTGGGCCAGGCCGCAGGCGATGGCGGAGGCGAGGGTGCAGCCGGTGCCGTGGGTGTGCCGGTTGTCGTGCCGGGGCGCCCGCAGCAGGTGGACCTCGGAGCCGTCGGTGAGCAGGTCCACCGCGTCGCCCGCCAGGTGTCCGCCCTTGACCAGCACCCAGCGCGGCCCGAACTCCAGCACGGCCGCGGCGGCCCGTCGCAGATCGTCCTCCGACTGGACGCGGACGCCGGTGAGTTGGGCCACCTCGTCCAGGTTCGGGGTGGCCACGGTCGCCACCGGCAGCAGCTTCGTCCGTACGGAGTCCAGGGCGGAGGCGGCCAGCAGCGGGTCGCCGTGCTTGGAGACGCCGACCGGGTCCACCACGGCCGGTGCGTCCGTGCCGGAGATCAATTCGGCGACCGCCTCGACCAGTTCGGCGGAGGCCAGCATGCCGGTCTTCACGGCCTGGACGCCGATGTCGTCCACGACGCTGCGGTACTGGGCCCGGACCGCCTCCACGGGCAGCTCCCAGGCACCCTGCACCCCCACGGAGTTCTGCGCGGTGACGGCGGTGAGCACGCTCATGCCGTGCACGCCGAGCGCGAGCATCGTCTTCAGGTCGGCCTGGATGCCGGCGCCGCCGCCGGAGTCCGAGCCGGCCACCGTGAGCACCCGGGGGATCATGACTCGATGTCCCCGAAGTGGTCCCAGCCGCCCTTGCTGGTCCAGGGCGCCCCGTCGACGGTCACCTGGGGCAGTGCGGAGGGGTTGAGGACCTCGCCGATGACCTTCCAGCGGGCCGGGAGCTTGACGTCCGGCGGGAAGGTGGCCACGATCGCGTGGTCCTCTCCCCCGGTCAGCACCCACTGGAGCGGGTCCACGCCGACGGCCTGTCCGATGTCGTTCATCTGCGTCGGGATGTCGATCGCGCCGGAGCGGATGTCGATGCGGACCTTGCTGGCCTCGGCGATGTGCCCGAGGTCGGCGATCAGACCGTCGCTGACGTCGCACATCGCGGTGGCGCCGAGCGCGGCGGCGGCCGGGCCCGCGTGGTACGGCGGCTCGGGGCGCCGGTGGGCCTCCACGAAGGCGCGGGGCGAGCGGAAACCGCGGACGAGCACCGCGTACCCGGCCGCGGACCAGCCCAGCCAGCCGGTGACGGCCACGAGGTCGCCGGGCTGGGCGCCCGCGCGCGTGACGGGCTCCTGGTTGCGCAGATCGCCGAGCGCGGTGATCGACACCATGATCGTGTCGCCGCGTACGACGTCCCCGCCGACCACGGAGGCGCCGGCGACCTGGCACTCGTCGCGCAGGCCGTCCATGAGCTCGGTCGGCCAGGTGACCGGCAGCTCCGCGGGGACGACCAGGCCGAGCAGTAGCGCGGTCGGCACGGCGCCCATGGCGGCGATGTCCGCGAGGTTCTGCGCGGCGGCCTTGCGGCCGACGTCGTAGGCCGTGGACCAGTCGCGGCGGAAGTGCCGGCCCTCCAGCAGTATGTCGGTGCTCGCCACCACCCGCCGGTCGGGCGCGGCGACCACCGCGGCGTCGTCGCCGGGGCCGACCCGGACCACCGGGGTGGTGGTGAGACGGGAGGTCAGCTCCCGGATGAGCCCGAACTCACCTAGCTCACCCACTGTGCCCTTCATTGCCTCAAGCCCCTTCTGTGCCTCGCCACGCCCGGTCGCGCGTCACCAGTGTCCCCGATACGGTCGAGGTGACCGTCAACTTCCGTCGTGCCTGCACCCTGGCGCGCAAGCCCGGTTCCCGCAGGTCTCCCCTCGGGGAGCGGCGACGCGATACCGTGGCGTTCCTTTCCCCCACATGATCCTCGTGGCCGCCCTGGAGGTTCCGTGGTACAGGCGTACATCCTGATCCAGACGGAGGTCGGCAAGGCGTCGACCGTCGCCGAGACGATCAGCAAGATTCCCGGAGTGATCCAGGCCGAGGACGTGACGGGGCCGTACGACGTCATCGTGCGCGCCCAGGCCGAGACGGTCGACGATCTCGGTCGCATGGTGGTCGCCAAGGTCCAGCAAGTGGACGGCATCACGCGCACCCTGACCTGTCCGGTGGTGCATCTGTAGCCCCCGTCTACGCTTGGCCGGTGAACATCTTCCGTCACCGGCCCCTCGCCCTGCTCGCGCCGGCCCTGCTCATCGCGGTCGCGGGCTGTTCCACGGCAGACGACAGCGGCACCGTGGCGGTTCCCACCCCAGACGCGCGGACCGCCCCGCTCTGCCGGGACCTGGACAAGGTCCTGCCGCGGACGGTGGACGGGCGGACCCGCGCCGACCCCGAGCCCCGGTCCGCCTACACGGCGGGCTGGGGAAGCCCGGCGATCATACTGCGCTGCGGCGTCGTCCGGCCGCCGAAGATGATCGATGCCAAGGTGGCGCAGGGTGACGACCCGAACGCGATCGGCGGCGGGGTGAACGGCGTCGACTGGCTGATGGAGAAGCAGGGCGACGGCACCTGGCGGTTCACCACGTCCAATCGCCGGGCGTACGTGCAGGTGACCCTGCCGGAGAAGCTGTCCGGGCCGGACGACAGCGCCCAGGTGATGACGGACCTGGCGCCGGCCGTGAAGAAGGCGATCCCGAAGGGGATCGCCTCCATGCGCGGATGAGACCCGGCGGGGTCAGCGCAGCCCCGTCGAGCGGCGCAGCGCCGCCTGCACCAGGCGGTCCACCAGCTCGGGGTAGCTGATCCCGCTCGCCTGCCACATCTGCGGGTACATCGAGATCGGCGTGAAGCCGGGCATCGTGTTGATCTCGTTGATCACGAACTCGTCGTCCTCGGTGAGGAAGAAGTCCGCGCGGACCAGGCCCTCGCAGGAGGTCGCCTCGAACGCCTCGACGGCGAGCCGGCGCACCTCGGCGGTCTGCTCCTCGGTGAGCGGGGCCGGGACGACGCCGGGCGTGGAGTCGATGTACTTGGCCTCGAAGTCGTAGTACGCGTGCGCGTCCGGCGGCGGGATCTCGGCCGGGACGGAGGCGCGCGGGCCGTCCTCGAACTCCAGGACGCCGCACTCGATCTCACGGCCGCGCAGGGCCGCCTCGACCAGGATCTTCGGGTCGTGGGCCTGCGCCTCGGCGATCGCCTCGTCCAGGCCGGACAGGTCGTCGACCTTGGTGATGCCGATGGACGAGCCCGCGCGCGCGGGCTTCACGAACAGCGGCCAGCCGTGCTCGCCGGCGAAGTCGACGATCTTCTTGCGGGCGGCGGACTCGTCCCGGGCCCACTCGCGGGGCCGGATCACCAGGTACGGGCCGACCTTGAGCCCGTAGGAGGTGAAGATCCGCTTCATGTACTCCTTGTCCTGGCCGACGGCCGAGGCGAGCACGCCGGAGCCCACGTAGGGCACCCCGGACAGCTCCAGCAGGCCCTGGAGGGTGCCGTCCTCGCCGTAGGGGCCGTGGAGCACCGGGAAGACCACGTCGACCTCGCCGAGCGCCTTGGGCACGGAGCCGGGCTCGCTGTAGACGACCTCGCGGTTCGCCGGGTCGACGGGGAGCACCACGCCGCCCTCGTTCGACTCCGCCAGCTCCGCCACGCTGGGGGTGCGGCGGTCGGTGATGGCCATCCGCTCCGGCTCGTCGGCCGTCAGCGCCCAGCGGCCGTCCACGGTGATGCCGATCGGCAGGACGTCGTACTTCGTCCGGTCGATGGCCTTGAGGACGGCGCCGGCGGTGACCACGGAGATCCCGTGTTCGGAGCTGCGCCCGCCGAACACGACGGCCACGCGCGGCTTGCGCGACGGCTGCTCAGGGCTGTGGGGAAGGTTCTCGGTGCTCATATCGCGTTGAGAGTACCCGTAGGTAGCGCCCAAGTCAGCGCGCGCTCCCGGGCTGTCGCTCAGCGTCGCACGGACGGTCGCTCACCGTCGTGCCGAACCTCTCCCGAGCGGACTCGACGCCTTCCCCGGGCCCAGCGTCTCCCGGGGTCGGCGTCTGCCGGGCTCAGTGCCTCTCGGGCTTGGCGCTGCGCGCCATCAGTTCCTTCAGCGCGACGACGGGTGACTTGCCCTCGTGCACGATGCTGACGACCGTCTCGGTGATCGGCATGTCGACCCCGTGCCCGCGGGCCAGATCCAGCACGGACTCGCAGGACTTGACGCCCTCGGCGGTCTGCTTGGTGACCGCGATGGTCTCCTCCAGGGTCATGCCCTTGCCGAGGTTGGTGCCGAAGGTGTGGTTGCGGGACAGCGGCGAGGAGCAGGTGGCCACCAGGTCGCCCAGGCCCGCGAGTCCGGAGAAGGTCAGCGGGTCGGCGCCCATCGCGAGGCCGAGCCGGGTGGTCTCGGCGAGGCCGCGGGTGATGAGCGAGCCCTTGGCGTTGTCGCCGAGCCCCATGCCGTCGGCGATCCCCACCGCGAGCCCGATGACGTTCTTGACCGCGCCGGCGAGTTCGCAGCCGACCACGTCGGTGTTGGTGTACGGCCGGAAGTACGGCGTGTGGCAGGCCGCCTGGAGCCGCTGGGCGACCCGCTCGTCGGTGCAGGCCACGACGGCCAGGGCGGGCATGCGGGCGGCGATCTCGCGGGCCAGGTTGGGTCCGGTGACGACCGCGATCCGGTCGGCGCCGACCTTGGCGACGTCCTCGACGACCTCGCTCATCCGCATGGTGGAGCCGAGTTCGACGCCCTTCATCAGGGAGACGAGGACGGTGTCCGGGGCGAGCAGCGGGGCCCACTCGGCGAGGTTGGCGCGCAGGGTCTGGGAGGGGATGGACAGGACCGTGAAGTCGGCGCCGGCCGCGGCCTCGGCCGGGTCGGTGGTGGCCCGGACGTTCTCGGGGAGTTCGACGCCCGGCAGGTAGTCGGGGTTGATCCGGGTGGTGTTGATCGCCTCCGCGACCTCCGGCCGGCGGGCCCACAGGGTGACCTCGCAGCCGGCGTCGGCGAGCACCATGCCGAAGGCGGTGCCCCACGAACCGGCGCTGAAGACCGCCACCCTTACCGGTGCGCTCACTTGCTCTGCCCTTCCACTTGCCGGCCCTCCGCCTGCGCCTGGGTGCGGCGGCGCTGCTCGATCCGCTCACGGCGCGGGTCGTAGGGCGTCTCGGGCGCCTTCTCGCCGCGGATCTCCTCCAGCAGGCGGGTGATGGCCGCCATGATGACCTCGGTGGCCTCCTTCAGCACCTCCGGGGTCATCTCCTGGCCGTAGAAACGGGAGAGGTCCACGGGGGGTCCCGCGAGCACGTGGTGCGTCTTGCGCGGGAAGAGGTTCGGCTTCTTGGCGTACGGCGGCAGCAGTTCGTTGGCGCCCCACTGCGCGACCGGGATGACCGGGCACTTGGTCTGGAGGGCGACCCGGGCGGCGCCGGTCTTGCCGGTCATGGGCCAGCCGTTCGGGTCGCGGGTGAGGGTGCCCTCGGGGTAGAACGCGACGCACTCGCCGCGCTCCACGGCGTCGATCGCGGCCCGGAAGGCGCTGAGGGCGTCCGTGGACTCGCGGTAGACGGGGATCTGCCCGGTGCCGCGCATGGCGGCTCCCACGAATCCCTTCTTGAAAAGCCCGCTCTTCGCCAGGAATCGCGGGACCCGTCCGGTGTTGTACTGATAGTGCGCGTACGCGAAGGGGTCCACGTGGGAATTGTGGTTCACCGCGGTGATAAATCCGCCCTCGGTCGGAATGTGCTCCATTCCACGCCAGTCCCGCTTGATCAGAACCACCAGCGGCGGTTTGCAGATCACCGCGGCGAAGCGGTACCAGAAGCCGATTCTGCGGCGGGACACAAGGACACCTTCCTCTAGGGCTGCAACCCCGGCGGCGGGGGCCGCACAAGTGTGGCCCCGGGCCGCCGGTCTGTCGAGGACACCGTACGCCCCGCCCCCCGCGGCACCAGATGGCGCGGGGGACAATGAGCGCGACGAGAGAGGGACGGTACGCCGGTGCAGTGGACCTTGGTCATCCCCCTGAAGCCCCTGGCCCGGGCCAAGAGCAGGCTCGCGGACACCGCCGACGACGGGGTGCGCCCGGGCCTGGCACTGGCGTTCGCGCAGGACACGGTGGCCGCGGCGGTGGCCTGTCCGGCGGTGGCGGATGTGGCGGTCGTCACGGACGACGAACTGGCCGGCCGGGAGCTCGCGGCGCTGGGCGCGCGGATCGTGCCGGACTCGCCCGGCAGCGGCCTGAACGCCGCGCTGGCGCACGGCGCGGCCGTCGTACGCGCGACCCGTCCCGGCGCCGCGGTGGCGGCCCTGAACGCCGATCTGCCGGCGCTGCGTCCGGCGGAACTGTCCCGGGTACTGGCGGCGGCCTCGCAATTCCCGCGCGCGTTTCTCGCGGACGCGGCGACATTGGGTACGACTTTGCTGGCGGCGGCCGGCGATCGTGAATTGCGGCCGGCGTTCGGCATCGATTCCCGTTCCCGCCACCGGGCCTCCGGCGCGGTGGAACTCGCGCTCACCGGGGTGGACTCGGTCCGCCAGGACGTCGACACGGCCGCGGACCTGCGAGCGGCGCTGACACTGGGCGTGGGCCCGCATACGGCGGCGGCGTCGGCGGGACTCCTCATCCCGGGCCCCTGAGGCGCCCCGGAAGGGGCGCGGGGCCCTGTCGGTGTGCGGCTCCGCCGCATGGGCGCGAGCAACCCATGACGGCCCGCGGTCGGCGTACGGCGCGCACCCCCAACGGCGGGCCGCCGCAGGCACTACGCTGGCCGCCATGCAAGCGACCGCATACACCTACGACCCCGAAACCCGCAGCGGCCAGGTGCTCCTCGACGACGGCACCCCGGTCCCCTTCGACGCGGCGGCGTTCGACCGGGGCGGACTGCGGCTGCTGCGCCCGGGGCAGCGGGTGCGGATCGAGACGGAGTCCGCGGGCGGCGCCCTGCGGATCACCCTCGTAACCCTTCAAACCCTCTGACCGTCCTTACACACGCCGCGGGCCGGGCTCCCCAGGGGAGTCCGGCCCGGCGCGTGAATGCCCTGGCGGCCTTACGACGTCGCCTTGCGGGCGGTGGTCTTCTTGGCGGTGGTCTTGCGGGCCGTCGACTTCTTCGCCGGGGCCTTCTTGGCGGTGACCTTCTTCGCCGGAGCCTTCTTGGCCGTCGTCTTCTTGGCGGCGGCCTTCGTCGCGGTGGTCTTGGCGGTCGCCGTGGTCTTCTTGGCGGGAGCCTTCTTCGCCGTGGTCTTCTTCGCGGCGGCGGTGGTCTTCTTCGCCGCCGCCTTCTTCGCCGCGGTACCCGCGGTCTTCTTCGCCGCGCCCGCCGTCTTCTTGGCGGCGGCCTTCTTGCCGGCGGCCTTCGCGATGGTGGGCGGCGGGCCGGACAGGCTGCCCTTCGGCGCCTTCTTGACCGCCACCTCGCCCCCGCGCGGGAGCTTCTTCGAACCGCTCACCAGGTCCTTGAAGCCCTGACCGGCGCGGAAGCGCGGCACGGAGGTCTTCTTGACCCGAACCCGCTCGCCCGTCTGAGGGTTGCGCGCGTAGCGGGCGGGGCGGTCCACCTTCTCGAAGGACCCGAAGCCGGTGACGGAGACCCGCTCGCCCCCGACGACCGCGCGGACGATGGCGTCCAGAACATGATCGACAGCGTCGGCGGCCTGCTGGCGGCCCCCCAACTTGTCGGCAATCGCTTCTACGAGCTGCGCCTTGTTCACGTCTTCCCCTTCGGAGACATCGCCAGAACGAAAGTGTTCAAGCTTTTTCGCACGTTAGGCAGATATATACCGCAAATCAAACACGAAACGGGCTTATCACCCTTGTGCCGCAACGGACTCGGCTGTCCCGGACGGTTCAGCGGTCCTCTTCCGGGATCCGACCCGCGTCGAGATCCGCCGTGAACCGATCGAGCCGCCTTGCCGCGTCGGCGAGATCGTGCTTGGCCGCGGCCGTAATGACCAGCAGCTTCCGGGTCAGCGCCATCCGTACGCCCTCCGGGACTTGCAGTGCGCGCACCCTTGCGTGCGCTTCCTTGAGCTGGTTCGCGACCGCCGTATAGAGGTGCAGTTGGCCGTCGTGTTCCATGCACAGATTGTGCCATCTGGGGCGAGTTGTCGCCTGCGCAGGGTGCAACTACCGCCTCAAATGGCCTTCCAGGCACTTGCGGAAGACACGAACACAGCACTCGCCTACCCGGACAACAGCCTTCGTAACGTGGGAAGTTGAGCGAACCAGGGCAGAGCCGCAGGGCCGTTCGGGTGCAGACATGGCTGTACCCCCAATCGTGGCGATCGGGGGTACAGGCGAGGCGTTGGGGTGGCCGAAACCCGACCTTCGCGGGGCCCGGTCGGCGCCGGATCAGACCGGGAGCGTCCGCGGCTTGTAGCCGGGCCGCCCGGCCTCGTAGGCGGCGATCTCGTCCTCGTTGCGGAGGGTGATGGAAATGTCGTCCAGGCCGTTCAGCAGCCGCCAGCGGGAGTTCTCGTCCAGCTCGAAGGAGGCGGTGATGCCCCCGGCGCGCACCTCACGCGCCTCAAGGTCCACAGTGACCTCAAGCGTGGGGTCCGCTTCCGTGAGCTCCCACAGCGCGTCCACGATCTTCTGGTCCAGGACCACCGTGAGCAGGCCGTTCTTCAGCGAGTTGCCCCGGAAGATGTCGGCGAAGCGGGAGGAGATCACGGCCTTGAAGCCGTAGTTCTGCAACGCCCAGACGGCGTGCTCGCGGGAGGAGCCGGTGCCGAAGTCGGGGCCGGCGACCAGGACCGTGGCTCCCTGCCGCTCGGGGCGGTTGAGGATGAACTCGGGGTCCTTGCGCCAGGCCTCGAACAGCCCGTCCTCGAAGCCGTCCCGGGTGACCTTCTTGAGCCAGTGAGCAGGGATGATCTGGTCGGTGTCGACGTTGCTGCGGCGCAGCGGGACGGCCCGGCCGGTGTGGGTGGTGAAGGCTTCCATGATTCTCAGACTCCAGCGGGCGTGCGGTCGTCGGTCAGATCGGCCGGGGAGGCCAGGTGGCCCAGGACGGCGGTGGCCGCCGCGACCTGCGGCGACACCAGGTGGGTACGACCGCCCTTGCCCTGCCGGCCCTCGAAGTTGCGGTTGGAGGTGGAGGCGGAGCGCTCGCCCGGGGCCAGCTGGTCGGGGTTCATGCCGAGGCACATCGAGCAGCCCGCGTGCCGCCATTCGGCGCCGGCCTCCTTGAAGACCACGTCCAGGCCCTCGGAGACGGCCTGGAGCCCCACCCGCGCGGAGCCCGGGACGACCAGCATCCGTACGCCGTCGGCGACTTTGCGGCCCCGCAGGATGTCGGCGGCGGCGCGCAGGTCCTCGATGCGGCCGTTGGTGCAGGAGCCTACGAAGACGGTGTCCACGTCGATGGACCGCAGCGGCTGCCCGGCCTCCAACCCCATGTATTCCAGAGCCTTTTCGGCGGCCAGCCGCTCCGAAGCGTCTTCGTACGAAGCCGGGTCGGGGACGTGCGCCGAAAGCGGCGCGCCCTGGCCGGGGTTGGTGCCCCAGGTGACGAACGGCGACAGCTCGGCGGCGTCGATGACGACCTCGGCGTCGAAGACGGCGTCCTCGTCGGTCCGCAGCGTCTTCCAGTACGCGACCGCGGCGTCCCAGTCGGCGCCCTCGGGGGCGTGCGGGCGGCCCTTGAGGTACGCGAAGGTGGTCTCGTCGGGGGCGATCATGCCCGCGCGGGCGCCGGCCTCGATCGACATGTTGCAGATGGTCATCCGGGCCTCCATCGAGAGCTTCTCGATGGCGGAGCCGCGGTACTCCAGGATGTAGCCCTGGCCGCCGCCGGTGCCGATCCTCGCGATGATCGCCAGGATCAGGTCCTTGGCGGTGACGCCCTCGGGCAGCTCGCCGTCGACCGTGATCGCCATGGTCTTCGGGCGGGCCAGGGGCAGCGTCTGGGTGGCCAGCACGTGCTCGACCTGCGAGGTGCCGATGCCGAACGCCAGCGCGCCGAACGCGCCGTGCGTGGAGGTGTGGGAGTCGCCGCAGACGACGGTGGTGCCCGGCTGGGTCAGACCCAGCTGGGGGCCGACGACGTGGACGACGCCCTGCTCGACGTCGCCCAGCGGGTGCAGCCGCACCCCGAACTCGGCGCAGTTCTTGCGCAGGGTCTCCAGCTGGGCGCGGGAGACGGGGTCCGCGATGGGCTTGTCGATGTCGAGGGTCGGGGTGTTGTGGTCCTCGGTCGCGATGGTGAGGTCGAGGCGGCGCACCTGGCGGCCGTTCTTGCGGAGCCCGTCGAAGGCCTGCGGGCTGGTCACCTCGTGCAGCAGGTGCAGATCGATGTAGAGGAGGTCGGGCTCGCCCTCGGCGCGCCGGACGACGTGGTCGTCCCAGACCTTCTCCGCGAGTGTCCTACCCATCGCTTTCCCTCCGGCCGGCAAGCGTCCACCGACCCAACTAGAGATCTTGAGGAGCGGTGGCTGCCCGTCTCGGGCCCCTGAACGTCGTGATTCCGGGCGTCCACCGCCAGGCCCGTTGGTCTGCGGGCCGCTGTGTGATTCCAGGGTGGCGCGTTCCACGGAAAATTGAACTTGCGTTTCACAGAGTGAGACGCGAGTATCGTTGCATGGACAACAGTAGCGGCGTCGGCGTTCTGGACAAGGCGGCCCTCGTCCTGAGCGCTCTGGAGTCCGGTCCGGCCACCCTCGCGGGTCTGGTCGGCGCGACCGGACTGGCACGACCCACGGCCCACCGCCTGGCCGTGGCCCTGGAACACCACCGCATGGTGGCACGCGACATGCAGGGCCGATTCATCCTCGGCCCGCGCCTCGCGGAGCTGGCGGCCGCGGCGGGCGAGGACCGCCTGCTCGCGACGGCGGGCCCCGTGCTCACCCACCTCCGTGATGTCACCGGCGAGAGTGCTCAGCTCTACCGCCGCCAGGGGGACATGCGGATCTGTGTGGCCGCGGCGGAACGCCTGTCCGGCCTCAGGGACACGGTCCCGGTCGGCTCCACGCTCACGATGAAGGCCGGCTCCTCGGCGCAGATCCTGCTCGCCTGGGAGGAGCCCGAGCGCCTGCACCGCGGCCTCCAGGGCGCCCGCTTCACGGCGACGGCCCTGTCGGGTGTACGGCGGCGCGGCTGGGCCCAGTCCATCGGCGAGCGCGAGCCGGGCGTCGCGTCCGTCTCCGCGCCCGTGCGCGGCCCCTCCAACCGCGTGGTGGCCGCCGTCTCCGTCTCGGGCCCCATCGAGCGCCTGACCCGTCACCCGGGCCGCATGCACGCCCAGGCGGTCATCGACGCGGCGGGCCGCCTCTCGGAGGCCCTGCGCCGCTCGGGCTGAGAGCGGGAGAACCGCTCCGGCCGGGAAGGGGCCGCCTCAACGCCGCGGCAGCTTCTTCCCGACCGGAGCGGACCGCCCTCCCCCGCGGTGCCTAGCCGCCCGACCGGTAGGCGAACCGGTCCTTCGCGTAGCGCCCACGCCTCTCCAGCGGCACCTGCCCGTGCGCGGCGGCCAGCCCGAACGCCGGCATGTCGCCGTAGATCGCCTCGTACGACCCCTCCGGCACGACGTACGACTCGTGCCATATCCCGACCTGCCCGCGCAGCTTCCCGGTCCGCTCCTTGCGGTTGAGCCGCGCCCACGCCTCGTGGTGGAAGGCGTCGGGCGCGGTCGCGTAGGCGTACAGCCTCTCCTTGGACTCCCAGTACTGCACGACGTAGTACGTACGCGGGGACGCCGTCAGCAGCACCTTGGCGAGCAGCCCGCGCGCGGGGTCCTTCTCCAGTTCCCGCAGCATGCGCAGCATCGCGAGCATCACCGGCAGCCACAGGCGAACGGCCCGGAAGCGGTTGATGCGCATGCCGATCAACAGGACGACGACGTCGCCCTTCGCGTCGGCGGTCGTACGGGTCACCATGACATCCCCCTGGTCGGTGAGCGGCACTATCCAACGGCCGATGCTTGGATAGTGGCGGTATCCGAAGAGGAGCGCAAGACATGCGGCTCGCCGAGTTGAGCAGACGCAGCGGTGTGGCCACCGCGACGATCAAGTACTACCTGCGCGAAGGACTGTTGCCGCCGGGCCGCCAGGTCAACGCGACGACGGCCGAATACGACGACGAGCATCTGCGCCGGCTGCGGCTGGTCCGCGCGATGATCCAGGTAGGCGGCCTCCCGGTGGCCACGGTCCGGGAGGTGCTGCGGAACGTCGACGACGAATCCCTGGGCCGCACGATCCGACTGGGCGCGGCCCTGTGGGCCCTGCCGCAGGTGCCGGAGCCGGACGAGGACGACGAGTACGTCCGGGCCGCGCGCCGGGAGGCGGAGGCGCTGCTGGACCGGCTGGGCTGGTCGAACGCGAGGCTGCTGACGACGATCTCCCCCGCGTACCGCTCCCTGGTGGTGGCGGTGGCCGCGTTCCGCCGGCTGGGCTACGACTGGGACAGCGAACTGCTCGTCTCCTATGCCGAGTTGATGCACGAGACGGCCAGACTCGACCTGGACTTCGTGGAGACCCGTCCGTCGGAGGCGGAGAAGGTGGAGACGGCGGTGCTCGGCGCGGTGCTGACCGAGCCGATCCTTCAGGCCCTGCGCCGGCTGGCCCAGGAGGAGGAGTCCGCCCGGCGGTACGGCTTCGCGTAGCGCCCGGTACGACGAAGGCCCCCCACCGAAGTGTAGGGCCTTGCCCGTGCGTACCCCCGACCGGATTCGAACCGGCGCTACCGCCTTGAGAGGGCGGCGTGCTAGGCCGCTACACAACGGGGGCGTGGACTCTGCGTTTCCGCAGGTCCGAGCTGGTCTACCTGGACTCGAACCAAGACTAACTGAACCAGAATCAGTCGTGCTGCCAATTACACCATAGACCAATGATGGTTTAGACCAGTCAGTACCCCCGACCGGATTCGAACCGGCGCTACCGCCTTGAGAGGGCGGCGTGCTAGGCCGCTACACAACGGGGGCCCTAGCGATCCCGACGAGGTCGAGATCAGTACCCCCGACCGGATTCGAACCGGCGCTACTGCCTTGAGAGGGCAGCGTGCTAGGCCGCTACACAACGGGGGCTTTGCAGATAAGCTCTGCGAGCTGGCCTACCTGGACTCGAACCAAGACTAACTGAACCAGAATCAGTCGTGCTGCCAATTACACCATAGGCCACTGGAACTCAAGCCCCTACGGGGTTCTCGTTCTAGCTTGCTCCTCGGGGCTCCGGCCTTCCGGCCCGCTCCCCTCGGCGCAGGAAGAACATTACCCGAAGGTGGACGGGGCTCCAAAACGGGTATCCGCGCGGACGAGCGCCGGGAGTTCGGCAAGGGTCGAGATCCGGTGCGCCACGACCTCCCCGGCGGCCCGCGCATAGGCCGCCCCGCGGTCGATCCACACCGACAGCAACCCGGCCTCGGCGGCGCCCCGCCCGTCGATGTCGGGGTGGTCGCCGACGTACGCCACCTGGTGCGGGGGCAGTCCCAGCGCCTCGCAGGACGCCAGGAAGGCGCCCGGCTCCGGCTTGGAGACGCCCAGCTCGGCGGCGCACAGCACGGACTCGAAGCGGTGGAGCAGGCCGAGCGTGCGCAGCTTGTGCTCCTGGACGGCGATGCTGGAGTTGGACAGCACGGCGTGCCGGTGGCTGGCCGCGAGGGCCTCCAGGGCGGGCAGGACGTCCGGGAAGACGCTCCAGGCGGCCTCGTAGTGCCCGATGTACCGCCCGAACCAGTCGTCGGCCTCCGCGTCGGTCAGGTCCTTGTCCAGGAAGATCCGGACCCGGTCGCGCCGCTGGTCCTGGAAGGTGGTCTCGCCGGCCGCGTAGCGCGCCCACTGCCGCTCGGTGATCTCCCGCCACCGCACCAGCGCGGCCTCGGCACTGCCGTGGCCGGCGAGCAGCCCCTCCACCGCGAGATGGGCCCGCATGCCCTCCCGGTCGGCGGTCGTGTAGTCGAACAGGGTGTCGTCCACGTCCCAGACCACGGCTCTGATCGTCATACGCCCGACGGTACCGCCGGCACCGGCCGGGGCGCCGGGGAATCGGATCGTTGCCCGTCAGGCGCCGTCAGGCCTGGTCGGAGGCGGGGTCCGGGGCCACGAAGAAGTCCGTCAGGAAGCAGGTGACCTCACCCGACGCCGAACGGCCCGTCCAGGTGGGATAGCAGCCGTCACCCCAGCCGGAGGTGAACGCGGCCAGGGTGTGGCCGCCGTCCGTGGACCTGACCAGGAACGGCCCCGGCGACCAGTCGCTGCTCTCGAACGCGTCCCACAGCGGACCTTCCTCCTCCTGGGTCTCCGGGAACGCCTCCTCGGCCGAGGCGTCGTAGAAGCAGCCCGTGCCGGCGTCGACGCCGTACCCGAAGAACTCGTCGTCCTTGAGTTCGGCGGGGTCCTGGCCGGGGAGCAGGGCCAGTTCCCAGGTGACGGACGGCTCGTCGCGGATGACGAGGCGGGCGGCGGCCACGCGCAGGTGGGGCACGTCGGAGGGGGGCTCGCCGGGCCGGGTGAGGGTCGCGACGGCCGCTTCGACGCGGTAGCGGCCGGGGTCGACGGTGGCCGTGAAGGGCTCGATGTCACCGCTGCCGAGGTAGACGAACGGGTCGCTCGCGACGACCCGGCCGGTGGGGAGGTCCAGTTCACCGCCGTCGGCCACGTGGATCACACCCGTGGTCCCGGACTCGTAGCTGAACGTGCTGCCCGGGGTGAACAGCCAGGTGTAGTCCCGCGGACTCATCGGCATGACGGCGCCCTTCTCGATCGCGCTCGCTGTGCGAGCCGTGTGGGCCGAAACACTAGTGCGAGCCACGGACAGACATGCCCGAGGGGCGGCAGCCGTACGGCCACCGCCCCTCGGGAACGCGCGCGTCTACGCCGTCAGCCTGGCCAGCGCCGCGTCGACGCGGGCCAGGGTCTTCTCCTTGCCCAGGATCTGAAGGGACTCGAAGAGCGGCAGGCCGACGGTGCGGCCGGTGACGGCCACGCGGACCGGGGCCTGGGCCTTGCCGAGCTTGAGGCCGTGGGCCTCACCGGCGGCCAGGACGGCCTCCTTGAGGGACTCGGCCGAGGTCCAGTCCGCCGCCTGGAGCTTCTCGCGGGCCGTGCGCAGCAGGGCGTCGGAGCCCTCCTTCATCGCCTTGGTCCACGAGGCCTCGTCGAAGGCCGGCTCCGGCAGGAACAGGAAGTCGACGTTGTCGGTGATCTCCGACAGGACCTTCAGGCGGGTCTGGGCGTACGGGGCGATCGCCTGCCACTTGGCCTCGTCGAAGTCCTCCGGCGCCCAGGGCGCGAACGGCGCCCTCAGCCACGGGCGGCAGCGCTCGGTGAACTCCTTCACGTCCAGCATGCGGATGTGGTCGGCGTTGATCGCCTCGCACTTCTTCAGGTCGAAGCGCGCCGGGTTGGGGTTCACGTCGGCGATCTCGAAGGCCCGGACCATCTCCTCGATCGTGAAGATGTCCTGGTCCGCGGAGAGCGACCAGCCCAGCAGGGACAGGTAGTTGAGCAGGCCCTCGGGCAGGAAGCCCCGCTCGCGGTAGAGGTTGAGGGACGACTGCGGGTCGCGCTTGGACAGCTTCTTGTTGCCCTCGCCCATGACGTACGGCAGGTGGCCGAACCGCGGGATCTGCTGCGCGATGCCCAGCTCGATCAGCGCCTTGTACAGCGCGATCTGGCGCGGGGTGGAGGAGAGCAGGTCCTCGCCGCGCAGGACGTGGGTGATCTCCATCAGGGCGTCGTCCACCGGGTTCACCAGCGTGTACAGCGGGGCGCCGTTCGCGCGGACGATGCCGTAGTCGGGCACGTTCTCCGGCGTGAAGGTCAGCTCGCCGCGGACCAGGTCGGTGAAGGTGATGGTCTCGTCCGGCATGCGGAAGCGGACGATCGGGGTGCGGCCCTGCGCCTGGTACTCCTCGACCTGCTCGGCGGTCAGGTCGCGGCAGTGGCCGTCGTAGCCGGAGGGCCTGCCGGCGGCGCGGGCGGCCTCGCGGCGGGTGTCCAGCTCCTCCTGGGAGCAGTAGCAGTGGTAGGCGTGGCCGCCGTCGAGGAGCTTACGGGCGACGTCGGCGTAGACGTCCATGCGCTGCGACTGGCGGTACGGCGCGTGCGGGCCGCCGACCTCGGGGCCCTCGTCCCAGTCGAAGCCGAGCCAGCGCATCGCGTCGAGCAGCTGGTTGTACGACTCCTCGGAGTCGCGGGCCGCGTCGGTGTCCTCGATGCGGAAGACCAGGGTGCCCTGGTGGTGCCGGGCGAACGCCCAGTTGAACAGGGCGGTGCGGACCAGGCCCACGTGGGGGTTACCGGTGGGCGAGGGGCAGAAACGGACGCGTACGGAGCCGGGTGCGCTAGCCACGCTTGACAACCTTGTTGGTGAGAGTGCCGATGCCTTCGATGGTGACGGCGACCTCGTCGCCGACGCTGAGGGGGCCGACCCCCGCGGGGGTGCCGGTGAGGATCACGTCGCCGGGGAGCAGCGTCATGGCCTCGGAGATGTTGACGATCAGGTCCTCGATGGGGTGGATCATCTCGCTCGTGCGGCCGAGCTGGCGTTGTTCGCCGTTGACCGTGAGCTGGACGGTGAGGTCGTTCGCGGCGTCCACCGAGAGGTCGGTCTCCACCCAGGGGCCGAGCGGGCAGGAGGTGTCGAAGCCCTTGGCCCGGGCCCACTGCTTCTCGCGCTTCTGCACGTCGCGGGCGGTGACGTCGTTGGCGCAGGTGTACCCGAAGATCACGTCCTTGACGCGGTCGCGCGGGACCTCGCGGCACAGGCGGCCGATGACGACGGCCAGCTCGGCCTCGTGGTGCAGTTCCTGGGAGAACGAGGGGTACTGGATGTCGTCGCCGGGGCCGATCACGGAGGTGGACGGCTTGAAGAAGGCGAACGGCGCGTCGGGCACCTCGTTGCCCAGTTCGCGCGCGTGCTCGGCGTAGTTGCGGCCGAACGCCACGACCTTGTTGGGGAGCACCGGCGGGAGCAGCCTGACCTTGCTCAGCGGCACCTTCGTCCCGGACAGCTCGAAGTCCGCGAACGGGATGCCCTTGATGATGTCGAGGACGAGTTCGTCCTGCTTGTCGCCCTCGACCGCGCCGAAGGCTACGTTCCCGTCGATGGAGAACCTGGCGATGCGCACGGGATCCTTGCGCCCCTCACTGAGAACCGGCGTACTGACGCCTCAGGTTATCGGAGCTATGCGAAGTTGTTCGCTTCCGGGGGCATCGTCGCAGGTCAGGGGCGGGTCACCGGGGGCGGGCTCGGCCGGGGCCGCCCTGTGCCGCCGACCGCGGGGCCGGGGGAAACGCGAGCGCGGCCGGAAGGGACCGTCGTGGTCCTTCCGGCCGCGCCCGGCCGAGCCGTCGGTTACTCGCCGGCCGGGGCGCCCGCGCCGGCCGGGACCTCCATCAGGACGGTGCGCCGGGGGTTGGCCGTCTGGGCGGGGAGGTCGACGGAGTGCTCCGGCAGCTCGGGCGTGTGCAGTTCGCCGGCGTCCTTCAGGTGAGCCAGGGTCGTGCGCCGCGGGTTGGCGATCTTGTGGAACATCATCGTCGTCTTCACCGTTGTCGTCCTGTGCCCTCTGGTCGAGTGGTTGGCAGAGTCGTCCGTCTTGTAAAGCGTCAGGCTAAACATCCGATTCCCCGACGAAGGTGCCAACTGACCCCGAGTCGCGTGTGAGTTTGCTCACGAACTCACGGGCAAACCGGTCAATTCCGACCGGCAACTCGCCCCAGCGAAACGGACATTGACCCACTGAAGCCACCATTCCGCTCCTGATCATGGCGACTGGGACACAGGGCGACGCGCGGCGACTCGCATGGGTACGCCCGTTATGCCCAAGATCAGGTTCCACTGCTGGTAACCCGCCACTCACTGGCCGTCACGGAGGTCACAGCTCGGCCCACTGCCCTTGTTGGAGATCCTGCACTGTGCTGGAATTCCACGGACCGCCGCGGGATGGAACCGGCGCAGGGGGCGCGCACAGCGCCGAGCGGCGGCGAGACAGGGGGGAACCAGCGCCGGTCACTCAAGACCACCGGGGGGCGTATTCAGGGCGCTCTCCACAACGCCGACACCGTGTCCCTCCGTTCACGCGGAGGGGCGCCTGGTCCAGAGGTTGCGACGCTAGTGCAGGGACGTTTCAAGAGGGATGGCAGCGCTTCGGCGGAGCCGGAGCCGCACGGCGGGACTGGCCCCAAGGCCGTCAGCTCCTCGCCCCAGCACGCCCAGAACCCGGGACCGGGCCACGCCGCGGACGGCGGTGAGCGTGGCGGTCGTCCGGGCGCCTCGGCCGCGTCGGCCTCCGCGACCGCGGCGCCCTCGGGCGACCCCGCGCCCACGGTGAAGCACGTGCAGGGCCCGACCGGCACCGGTTCGCGGCTCGCCCTGCGCAACTGGCGCATCTCCACCCGTCTGGTGTCACTGCTCGCGCTGCCGGTGGTCGCGGCCACCTCGCTGGGCGCGCTGCGCATCGACCAGTCCATCGAGGACATCCAGCAGCTCGACAACATCAAGCTGCTGACGGAGATGACCAAGCAGGCCACCGAGCTGGCCCACGCGCTCCAGGAGGAGCGCGACCAGTCCGCCGGTCCCCTGGCGCACGGCGGCCTGAAGTCGAACGACTACCAGATCAAGGCCTACCAGCAGAAGACCGACCGGGCCCGCGAGAACTTCCTCGACGCCTCCGAGCAGATCGACGCGGCCAGCAAGGACGGCAATCTCCAGGGCGTCCGCGACGCGCTGGTCGGCCTCGCCAACCAGCTGGACGACCTCGCCAAGATCCGCAAGACCGCCTACTCGTCCAAGGACAACGCCACCCAGACGGTCGAGTCCTACCACCGGCTCATCTCCCAGCTGATCGGCCTCTCCCAGGACATGGCCGAGGCGTCCAGCAACCCGGAGATGATCTCGCGCACCCGCGCCCTGGCGGCCTTCTCCACCGCCAAGGAGTACGCCTCCGAGCAGCGCGCGATGATCGCCGCCGCGCTGCCCGCGACCACCAGCACCAAGGGCGACCTCTCCGAGAACGACCGCCTCTACGGCCAGTCGGCGTACGAGAGCGAGGGCTCCGAGCTGGCGATCTTCCGGAAGCTCTACGCCAGCCAGAACGCCGAGGAACTGCTCAAGCCGATCGACGAGGGAAACCCGACGATCGAGTCCGCCGACACCTACGCCAAGCGCTCCTTCGAGTCCCCGGACGGCCTCCAGCAGCTCCCGGCGCGGTCGTACAAGGACTGGGTGGACGACAGCTCGACCAAGATCGAGCAGATGAAGAAGATCGAGCGCACGCTCCTGGAGGAGATGGAGCAGAAGGCGCGCGAGCTGAAGAGCGCGACCCAGCGTGACGCGATCATCTCCGGTGCGCTGATCCTGCTCGTGCTCGGTGTCTCGCTGGTCGGCGCGTTCGTCGTCGCCCGGTCCATGATCCGCTCGCTGCGCCGGCTCCAGGAGACCGCGACCAAGGTCGCCCAGGACCGTCTGCCCGAGCTGGTCAAGCAGCTGTCGGAGTCGGACCCGCAGGACGTCGACACCTCCGTCCAGTCGGTCGGTGTGCACTCCCGGGACGAGATCGGCCAGGTGGCCGCGGCCTTCGACGACGTGCACCGCGAGGCGGTCCGCCTCGCCGCCGAGCAGGCCCTGCTGCGGGGCAACGTCAACGCGATGTTCACCAACCTCTCGCGCCGCTCCCAGGGTCTGATCCAGCGCCAGCTCTCGCTCATCTCCGAACTGGAGTCCCGCGAGGCCGACCCGGACCAGCTCTCCTCGCTCTTCAAGCTCGACCACCTCGCGACGCGTATGCGCCGTAACGGTGAGAACCTCCTCGTCCTCGCGGGTGAGGAGCCCGGCCGTCGCTGGACCCGCCCGGTCCCGCTGGTCGACGTGCTCCGCGCCGCCGCGTCCGAGGTGGAGCAGTACGAGCGCATCGAGCTGGCCGCCGTACCCACCACCGAGGTGGCCGGCCGGGTCGTCAACGACCTCGTGCACCTGCTCGCCGAGCTGCTGGAGAACGCGACCTCGTTCTCCTCGCCGCAGACCAAGGTCAAGGTCACCGGTCACGCGCTGCCCGACGGCCGCGTCCTGATCGAGATCCACGACACCGGTATCGGCCTCTCCCCCGAGGACCTCGCGGCGATCAACGAGCGGCTCGCCTCGCCGCCCACCGTGGACGTCTCCGTCTCCCGCCGCATGGGTCTGTTCGTGGTCGGCCGGCTGTCCCAGCGGCACGGCATCCGCATCCAGCTCCGCCCGTCCGACTCCGGTGGTACGACCGCGCTGGTCATGCTGCCCGTGGACGTCGCCCAGGGTGGCAAGAAGCCCGCTCCGGGCAAGCCCGGTGCCCCCATGTCCACCGGTGGTCCCGCCGCCGCGCAGGCCGCCGCCGGTGCGGCAGCGGCCCGGCGGCAGACCGCCGGCAACGGCGGCGCCCCGGGCGGTGGCGGTCTGCTCGGTTCCGGTCCGGGCCCGCGTGGCCAGGGCGGCCGTCCCGGTGCGCCGGGCGCCCGCGGTCCCCAGGGCGGCCGGCCGGCTCCGGCCGGTGCCGGTGCGGGCGGCTTCGGCGGTCAGGCGCCGGGCGCCCCGCAGGGCTTGCAGGCCGCGAACCCGGGCGGGCCGCAGCAGGACGCCTTCGGCGGTCGCGGCCGGAAGCGGTCCGGCGGCGCCCCCGACCAGGGCCGCCGGCCCCAGCTCCCGCCGCGCGGCGGCCCGCGCGCCGAACTGCCCGGCGGTGACCCGCAGTCCCGCACGCCGGACTGGAGCGACGCCCAGGCCCCGCTGTCGCGTGCCTCGCTGGACACCCCGCGCGGCCACGACGAGCAGGACCCGGCGCAGACCGCGCACATGCCGCGCGTGGACGACCGGCAGGGTCCGGGCTCGACCGCGGAGATGCCGCGGATCGACGCCCAGGGACCGGCCGCGACCGGCGAGTTCCCGCGCGCCGAGCTGAACGGCGGCTCGCACACCGGGCAGTTCGCCCGTCCGGACCTCCCCCAGCAGAGCAGCCCGTTCGGGCGTCCGGAAGGCGCCCAGGACACGGGCCAGTTCGCGCGTCCCGACGACCTCCAGCAGACCGGCCAGTTCGCGCGTCCCGACGACCTCCAGCAGACCGGCCAGTTCGCGCGTCCCGAGAACCCCCAGGACACGGACCGGTTCGGGCTCCCCGACGACGGCCGGCAGCAGGGCCGTTTCGACGGCGGCGACCAGCAGGGCACCGGCTCGTTCGTCCGCTCCGACGTGTTCGGCACGCCGGCGCCCGGACAACGGGACAACGGCCCTCAGCACACGGGCCAGTTCCCGGCCCAGCAGGCCCCGCAGGGGTACGACGGCGGCTACGAGGGCGGCTACGACGGCAGCTCCACCGGGCAGCACGCGCTGCCCGGCCGCCAGAACCCCGGTCACACCGGGCAGTTCGAGCGCCCGCAGCCGGCCCGTGCCGACTTCGGCGCCCCCGTCCGCCGGCCCCGCAGCAGCGTCCGCTCCACCAGGAGCCCGGCAACCGGGGCGCCGCCCAGGCGCCGGGTGACGGATGGGCCCTGCCGCCGGCCAGCGGCCCGGGTGACGGCCGTACCCCGCTGTACGACACGCTGGAGACCAACTGGTTCCACGGTCAGCAGCAGGAGGACGCGCCCGCGCAGCGGCAGCAGCCCCAGGCGCCCGCTCCGCAGCGCCCCGCGCCCGCCGGCAACAACGGCAGCGCCAACGGTTCCTGGCGTACCTCGCCGAACGACGAACTCGTCCGGCAGGCCGAGCGCGTCCGTCAGCCCGCGGCCGGCGGGATCACCACCTCCGGCCTGCCGCGCCGCGTGCCCCGGGCGAACCTCGTGCCGGGCACGGCACAGCAGCAACAGCACCAAAGCGGTCCGCAGGTCTCGCGCGCGCCTGACGACGTGCGCGGACGGCTGACCAATCTCCGTCGGGGCATCGCTCAGGGCCGTCAGGCCGGCAGCGGCCAGACCGGCAGCTTCCCGAGCCCCACTCACCAGCAGGAGCGTTAGTTGAGTCCGATGAGCCAGGCGGCACAGAACCTGAACTGGTTGATCACCAACTTCGTGGACAACACCCCTGGGGTGTCCCACACCGTGGTGGTCTCCGCCGACGGCCTTCTGCTGGCGATGTCCGAAGGCTTTCCCCGCGACCGCGCGGACCAGCTCGCGGCCGTCGCGTCCGGTCTGACCTCGCTGACGGCCGGGGCGTCCCGGATCTTCGAGGGCGGCACCGTGGCGCAGACGGTCGTCGAGATGGAACGCGGGTTCCTGTTCCTGATGTCCATCTCCGACGGGTCGTCGCTCGCGGTCCTTGCCCATCCCGAGGCGGACATCGGTCTCGTCGGCTACGAGATGGCACTGCTCGTCGACCGCGCAGGGGCGGTACTCACCCCGGACCTGCGCGCCGAACTCCAGGGAAGTCTGCTTCACTGACCGCCCTTGGCACCACCCACCTCACGAAAACACCGTCCGGCCGCCACAATCCCCCCACCGGCCCCTTCAGACGGCTTGACTGACCGACTTGCTGTCCCGCCCGGAGGATTCATGACCCCGCCCACCGCCCATCATGATCCGTACGCGGAGCCGTACGGGGATGAGGGCGACCAGCCGCTGGTGAGGCCGTACGCCATGACCGGCGGCCGGACCAGGCCTCGCTACCAGCTCGCCATCGAGGCGCTGATCAGCACCACGGCCGACCCGGCAGCGCTCATGGGGCTGCTCCCGGAGCACCAGCGCATCTGCCACCTGTGCCGTGAGGTCAAGTCGGTCGCGGAGGTCTCCGCGCTGCTGGCCATGCCGCTCGGTGTGGCCCGGATCCTGGTGGCCGACCTCGCCGAGGCCGGCCTGGTCGCCATCCACCAGCCTGGTGGCGACGAGAACAACGGTGGCGCTCCGGACGTGACGCTGCTCGAAAGGGTGCTCAGTGGACTTCGCAAGCTCTGACGGGGGCCGGGCCACCACCTCCGCGAAGATCGTGGTGGCGGGCGGCTTCGGCGTGGGCAAGACCACGTTCGTCGGCGCCGTCTCGGAGATCAACCCGCTGCGCACAGAGGCCGTCATGACGTCCGCTTCGGCCGGCATCGACGACCTCACCCACACCGGGGACAAGACCACCACCACGGTGGCCATGGACTTCGGCCGCATCACCCTGGACCAGGACCTGATCCTGTACCTGTTCGGCACCCCCGGCCAGGACCGCTTCTGGTTCATGTGGGACGACCTGGTCCGCGGCGCCATCGGCGCCGTCGTCCTCGTCGACACCCGGCGTCTGGCCGACTGCTTCCCCGCGGTCGACTACTTCGAGAACTCGGGCCTGCCCTTCGTCATCGCCCTCAACGGCTTCGACGGCCAGCAGCCCTACACCCCGGACGAAGTGCGCGAAGCCCTCCAGATCGGCCCCGACACCCCGATCATCACGACGGACGCCCGCCACCGCGCGGACGCCAAGAGCGCGCTGATCACCCTGGTGGAACACGCCCTGATGGCACGGCTGAAGTAGCACTCAAGTACGACGGTCCGTACGGCAGTTGCCGTACGGGGTTCGGAGCCGGCTGTGGCCTTTGACACGGTCGGCTCCGGTGTTCATAACAGTTCGGCAGAGGAATCGCCCCGGCATCACCACGCGACGCGGTCGTGTGGTGCCGCTGTGCGCACGAACGCCCCGCCTTTTGGCGGGGCTCGCTCTTTATGACCGTTTTATCTGGCGCTTACAACCGCCCCATCACCAGGTTTCCACTGTTTGGAAGTGCACTGGTCCCCGTGCTGGAATGCCTGAACTGCCCAATGGTCAATGACGTACTGAGTACGTACCGAGTACGCACTGGTGGTCGATGGCGAACCGGGCTCTGAGAGACTGCGGCACGACGTAGGTGCCGACCGCCGAGAGGTTGTTGGTCGAGTGAGGCGAAGCAAGAACGGTCCCGAGCCGTCGGCGCGGGGCAACTTCACCCCGCCGCCGCGCGCTGCGGCGCCCGCCCCCGTTCCCGCTGCGGAACCTGCGGCCACTCCCGCGCCCAGCGGCGGTCGTCTCTCCCCTCGCAACTGGCGGGTGCCGACCCGGCTGAACGCGATCCTGCTCATACCCGTGGCCGTCGGCCTCGTCATGGGCGGCTTCCAGGTGAAGAGCTCGATCGACACCTGGCAGCAGGCCCGCGACGCCGAGAGCACCGCCCGTCTCGTGCGCGCCGCCCTCACCTACGCCGACGCGCTGGAGAGCGAGCGCGACGTCACCGCCGCACCGCTGCTGCTGAACAAGAAGGACGCCGGCAGCAAGGCGGTCGTCGACAACGCCCGCAAGGCCACGGACCAGGCCGCCGACGCCTTCGACGAGGCGACGAAGAGCATGCCCGCCACGTCGGGTCTGCAACGCCGGCTGAAGCTGTTCCGCGAGGCCGAGCCCAAGCTGGCGCAGCTGCGGCAGGTCGCCTTCACCTCCAAGGTGACCGGCGTACAGACCGAAGAGGGCTACGTCGAGGTCAGCCACCCCCTGATGGAGTTCGCCAACGAACTCGGTCTGGGCACCGGAAACATCACCTCCTACGGCCGTACCGTCTACGCCATCTCGCTGACCAAGGCGGCGCTGTCGCTGGAGCGGTCGATCGGCACCCACCTGCTGGTCAAGCCCGGCCCGGACGCCCCGAACCTCGCGACCCAGCGGGTCTCCCTGTCCTCGTACGCCTACCTGGAGCGCATCGCCCGGGAGGAGTACCTCGGCGGTGGCACCGAGGCCGACGCGCAGAAGCTGAGCGACGCGGAACAGAAGATCAAGACGGACGCCGCCGCCATGGTCCAGAAGGCCAAGGCGAGCAACCCGCAGTACGTCGCCCCGCCCTCCGACCCGACCCGGATCGTCACCGCGGTCGCCACCATGAAGGACACCAGCACCGCCACCCGCGACGAGCTGGCCGCGGGCGGCATCACCGCCGACAACTGGTGGGCGGTCAACACGCTGAAGTACAAGGCCTACCGCCAGATCGAGTCGGACATGGCCGACAAGGCGGTGAACGAGGCCTCGTCCATCGCCGGTGACGCCAGGACCTCGGCGTTCATCACCGGTGCCGTGGTCGTCGTCGCCCTGCTGGCCGCGTTCCTCCTCGCCGGCCTGGTGGCCCGCCAGATGAGCCGCTCGATGCGCCAGCTGCGCAACGCCGCCTTCGGTATCGCCGAGCAGCGGCTGCCGATGCTGGTCGACCAGCTCTCCCGCACCGACCCCGGCCGGGTCGACACCCGGGTCCCGCCGATCCCGATCACCACCAAGGACGAGATCGGCGAGGTCGCCCGCGCCTTCGACCAGGTCCACCGCGAGGCGGTCCGGCTCGCCTCCGAGCAGGCCCTGCTGCGGGGCAACATCAACGCGATCTTCACCAACCTCTCGCGCCGCAACCAGTCGCTGATCGAGGGCCAGCTCACCCTGATCACCGACCTGGAGAACAACGAGGCCGACCCGGACCAGCTGGAGAACCTCTTCAAGCTGGACCACCTGGCCACCCGTATGCGCCGCAACGGCGAGAACCTCCTGGTCCTCGCCGGCGAGGAGCCCGGCCGCCGCTGGGACCAGCCCGTGCCGCTCATCGACGTGCTGCGCGCCGCCTCCTCCGAGGTGGAGCAGTACGAGCGCATCGAACTGTCGGGCGTGCCGGAGGCCGAGATCCACGGCCGCGCGGTCACCGACCTCGTGCACCTGCTGGCCGAGCTGCTGGAGAACGCCACCACGTTCTCCTCCCCGCAGACCAAGGTCCGCGTCACGGCGACCCGTCTGCCCGACGGCCGCGTGATGATCGAGATCCACGACAAGGGCATCGGCCTGACCGCCGAGGACTTCGCGGACATCAACCACAAGTTGGCCAACCCGCCGACCGTGGACGCCGCGATCTCGCAGCGCATGGGCCTGTTCGTGGTCGGCCGGCTGTCCGACCGGCACGGCATCCGGGTCCAGCTGCGCCCCTCGGGCGAGCAGGCCGGCACGACGTCCCTGGTCATGCTGCCGGACGCGATCACGCACGGCGGTGGCGGCGAGTCCCCGCTGGACCGCGAGGAGTTCACCGTCTCGCAGATCATCCCGGAGCAGCAGTTCCAGGGTGAGAACTTCGGCCACCAGCAGCCGATGCGCACCGCCGCCGAACTGGGCTTCGACGACAGCCAGTTCCCGCAGGTCCCCGACGACATCCGCGACCTGGACCCCGTCGGCCGCTCGCTGATGCGCGAGGAGCGCCGCGCCGCCCTGGAGGCCCAGAACCACGGCCAGCAGCCCGCCGAGCCGCGGCAGGAGGCCGCCGAGGCCCCCGCCGGGTACACGGACCCGTTCACCGGGCAGCACCAGGCGTACCAGGAACAGCAGCAGCAGACGTACGAGGCTCCGGCGTACCAGGAGCAGCCGCAGCAGACGTACGAGGAGCAGCAGCAGCCGCAGCACGCGTCGTACGAGCAGCAGTACGAGCAGCGCTACGACGAGCAGTACTACGCGCCGAGCGGCGAAGCGCCGCAGCACGACGGCTTCTCCGCGGGCGGTGGCTACCCGGAGCCCGCGTCCGCGTATCCGGAGCCTGCCCCGACCTCGTCCTACCAGGACGACTGGCCCCAGCAGGACGGCTACCAGAACGGCTATCCGGCCCAGTACGCTCCGGAAACGGAATCCTCGCAGGCCGCTGACGCGAGTGAGCGGAACCGCGTAGGCTTCGACCGTCCGGGAACGGCATCTCCCGCCGCGCACGCGCTGACCGACGCCGGGCTGCCCCGCCGCGGGGGTCCCGCGAGCGGCTCCCACGGCGCCGACGCCGGCTCCGCGAACGGCACGGCCCGCGTGCAGCAGGAAGCGCCGGCTCCCGCACCGGGGAACGCTCCGGGGACGGGCGGCCAGAGCGACTGGCGTTCGGCGAACGACGAGCGGTGGCAGCAGGCCGCGCAGCTCCGGAAGCCCAAGGCAGGCGGGGTCACCGCCTCGGGCCTGCCTCGGCGGGTGCCCAAGGCCAATCTGGTCGAGGGTTCCGCCGAAACCACCCCCCAGGGAGGCCCACAGGTCTCCCGCGCCCCGGAGGACGTCCGGGGCAGGCTGAGCAACCTGCGCCGGGGCGTCCAGCGCGGACGCAGCGCAGGCAGTGAAACGAACGGCCAGGGCTTCGGTCCTGACAGCACCTACAACCAGGAGCGTTAGTGTGAGCCCGATGAGCCAGGCGGCACAGAACCTGAACTGGTTGATCACCAACTTCGTGGACAACACCCCGGGGGTGTCCCACACGGTGGTGGTCTCCGCCGACGGACTCCTTCTGGCGATGTCCGAAGGCTTTCCCCGCGACCGCGCCGACCAGCTCGCGGCCGTCGCCTCCGGTCTGACGTCTCTGACGGCAGGCGCCTCCCGGATCTTCGAGGGAGGCAGCGTGAATCAGACGGTTGTGGAGATGGAGCGGGGATTCCTCTTCATCATGTCCATCTCCGACGGTTCCTCGCTCGCGGTCCTGGCCCACCCGGAGGCGGACATCGGCCTCATCGGGTACGAGATGGCCCTTCTGGTGGACCGCGCGGGCACGGTCCTTACCCCGGATCTCCGTGCGGAACTCCAGGGAAGCCTTCTCAACTGATAATCGGACGGTGCGTATTCACGTCCCGGGGCCGTAAGGTTTCGGGACGCGGTTCCCCAGGGACGGGTGCCCGGCACAGTCGGAGGAGGAGAAAGTGGCAACACCCCCAGGCAGTTCGTCTTCGGGCAACTGGTCGTACGGCCCTGCCCAGGGCCAGGGCGACGGCTCGGCGAACCCGTACAACTTCCCCTCCGCTCCCAGCCACCAGCAGCCGTACGCCCCGCAGGGTCCGGGCCCGTCGCCGTACGACCAGCCTCCGGCGCCGCGCATCCAGCCGGTCCAGCCGCAGCGCCGCCCCGAGCCGGCACCGGCCTCGGCGTCCAACAACCCCTTGGTGCGTCCGTACGCCATGACCGGCGGCCGGACCCGCCCGCGCTACCAGCTCGCCATCGAGGCGCTGGTGCACACCACCGCAGCTCCGCACCAGATGCAGGGCCAGTTGCCCGAGCATCAGCGGATCTGCAACCTGTGCCGGGAGATCAAGTCGGTGGCCGAGATCTCGGCCCTGCTGACGATCCCCCTCGGCGTGGCCAGGATTCTCGTCGCCGACTTGGCGGAGGCGGGCCTGGTCGCCATCCATCAGCCCGGCGGCGACGAGAACGCCGGCGGCCAGCCAGACGTGACACTGCTCGAAAGGGTGCTCAGTGGACTTCGCAAGCTCTAGCGGCGGTCCTTCCCGCTCCACCACCTCCGCGAAGATCGTGGTGGCGGGCGGCTTCGGCGTGGGCAAGACCACGTTCGTCGGCGCCGTCTCGGAGATCAACCCGCTGCGCACAGAGGCCGTCATGACGTCCGCTTCGGCCGGCATCGACGACCTCACCCACACCGGGGACAAGACCACCACCACGGTGGCCATGGACTTCGGCCGCATCACCCTGGACCAGGACCTGATCCTGTACCTGTTCGGCACCCCCGGCCAGGACCGCTTCTGGTTCATGTGGGACGACCTGGTCCGCGGCGCCATCGGCGCCGTCGTCCTCGTCGACACCCGGCGTCTGGCCGACTGCTTCCCCGCGGTCGACTACTTCGAGAACTCGGGC
The DNA here is from genome assembly GCF_014650735.1 of Streptomyces canarius. Lineage (NCBI taxonomy): Bacteria > Bacillati > Actinomycetota > Actinomycetes > Kitasatosporales > Streptomycetaceae > Streptomyces > Streptomyces canarius. Next base: position 5,768 of record NZ_BMVN01000017.1, on the reverse strand, counting down.
CTGCCCTTCGTCATCGCCCTCAACGGCTTCGACGGCCAGCAGCCCTACACCCCGGACGAAGTGCGCGAAGCCCTCCAGATCGGCCCCGACACCCCGATCATCACGACGGACGCCCGCCACCGCGCGGACGCCAAGAGCGCGCTGATCACCCTGGTGGAACACGCCCTGATGGCACGCCTGCGCTAGCGGTTCTCCGCGAGGGGCCCTCTCCGTTCCGTTCCGGAGGGGGCCCCTTTGCCGTACCCCGTGAGCCGTACGGCGGCCCCCCGCGACCGGGAGCCCGAACACGCCGCAGCCCCGCTCTCCCTCGGGGAGGAGCGGGGCTGCGGTCGCGTGCGGAAGGCTCAGTGCCAGCTGTGCGGGGCCCGGAAGCCGGGCTCGCGCTCCAGGCGGCGCCAGCCTGCCTTCGGGCGGGCGCGGTGGGTCGCCGAGGGCTCGGGGCGGGCGGCGGCGCGGGCCAGGAGGATCGCCGTGATGGCGGCGACTTCCTCGGGCTCGGCGTGGCCCTTCTCGACGCGGATGTCAGGAGTGCTCATGGGTGTCAGTCTCCCTGAGAGAGGTGTCCGCCGGGTTACTGCGGAGGGTTGCCGTGCTTGCGGGAGGGCAGGTCGGCGTGCTTGGTGTGCAGCATCGCCAGGGACTTGATCAGCACCTCGCGGGTCTCGGCGGGGTCGATGACGTCGTCGACCAGGCCCCGCTCGGCCGCGTAGTAGGGGTGCATCAGCTCGGACTTGTACTCCTTGACCATCCGCGCGCGCATGGCCTCGGGGTCCTGGGCCTCGGCGATCTGCCGGCGGAAGATGACGTTGGCCGCGCCCTCCGCGCCCATCACGGCGATCTCGTTCGTCGGCCACGCGTAGGTGAGGTCGGCACCGATCGACTGGGAGTCCATGACGATGTAGGCACCTCCGTACGCCTTGCGCAGGATCAGCGAGATCCTCGGCACGGTCGCGTTGCAGTAGGCGTACAGCAGCTTCGCGCCGTGGCGGATGATCCCGCCGTGCTCCTGGTCGACACCGGGGAGGAACCCGGGGACGTCCAGGAACGTGACGATCGGGATATTGAAAGCGTCACACATCTGGACAAAGCGCGCAGCTTTTTCGCTCGCCTCGATGTCCAGCACGCCCGCCAGGACCTGCGGCTGGTTCGCGATGATGCCGACCACCTGGCCGTCCAGGCGGGCGAGGGCGCAGATGATGTTGCGCGCCCAGCGCTCGTGGACCTCCAGGTACTCGCCGTCGTCGACGATCTCCTCGATGACCTTGGTCATGTCGTAGGGCCGGTTGCCGTCGGCCGGGACCAGGTCCAGCAGCACGTCGCCGCGGCGGTCCGCAGGGTCCGCGGAGTCGACCCGCGGCGGGTTCTCACGGTTGTTCTGCGGGAGGAGCGACAGGAGATAGCGCACCTCGGCGATGCACGTCTCCTCGTCGTCGTACGCGAAGTGGCAGACACCGCTCGTCTCGGCGTGGACGTCCGCGCCGCCCAGGCCGTTCTGGGTGATCTCCTCGCCCGTGACGGCCTTGACCACGTCGGGGCCCGTGATGAACATCTGGGACGTGTCGCGGACCATGAAGACGAAGTCCGTCAGCGCCGGGGAGTACGCCGCGCCGCCCGCGCACGGGCCGAGCATCACGGAGATCTGCGGGATGACACCGCTCGCCTTGGTGTTGCGCTGGAAGATGCCGCCGTAGCCGGCGAGGGCGGAGACGCCCTCCTGGATGCGGGCGCCGGCGCCGTCGTTGAGCGACACCAGCGGAGCGCCGGCCGCGATGGCCATGTCCATGATCTTGTGGATCTTGGTGGCGTGGGCCTCGCCGAGGGCGCCGCCGAAGATCCGGAAGTCGTGGGCGTAGACGAAGACCGTACGGCCCTCCACCGTGCCCCAGCCGGTGATGACACCGTCGGTGTACGGCTTCTTGGCCTCCAGGCCGAAGCCGCTCGCCCGGTGCCGGCGCAGCTGCTCGACCTCCTGGAAGGACCCCGGGTCGAGGAGCAGCTCGATCCGCTCCCGCGCCGTCAGCTTGCCCTTGGCGTGCTGCGCCTCGGTCGCCTTCTCGCTCGGGCCCGCCAGGGCCCGGGCACGGATCTCGTGCAGTTCGGCGACCCGTCCGCGTGCGTCCGTCGGCTCACCGGTCGGCTCACCCGTCGTCTCTTCCAAAACGGTCATGTAGCGACCTTACGAAGGACCCGAAGAAAAGCGAGCCGTCGACTCCGTACAGTCTCCGACCCGTTTTCCTGGTGCCAGTGAACAGAACCGGGGCGGCATGCAGGCATTCCGACTGCTCAGAAGGGCGTCCCGTTGTAGGGAGACCACAAAGCCGTCAGCGGAGAGTCAGCTCACATTCGTGGGTGGCACATGCCATCCCCGGAGTGACACGGAGCCTCAGACGGCGGTCGGCCGAAAGGACCTCGACGCTGTCGTCGGCCCGGGTCACCGCGCGCACCGGACGGTTCCAGACCAGCTCCAGCGGGGCTCCGGTGCGGGGCGGCTCGCTCACACGGAGAGTGGCCGTCCGCCCCCGGCGTACGACGAGCACGCTCGCGCCGGCCGAGACGGTCAGGTCCCCCACCGTACCGGCCCGCCAGAAGTTCCACGCCATCAGGCCCAGCCGGGGGACGGCGACGGCCTGGTGACCGGCGTCGTTGGCGAGGACGGACAGCCAGTGCCGGTCGGCGGCCCGGACGGCGGTCTCGGCGCGGGAGGCGCCGGGCAGCAGGACGTAGGCGTAGCGGGCGGCCTCGGGGTCGGTGCCGTGGTCGAGCCAGAGGGTCTGCCACCGCCGGGTGCGCCGTTCGTCCGTGCTGGTGGTGTTGATGTCGGACCAGGCGCCGGTGCGGTCCTCGCGCAGGGTGCGCAGGTCGCCGCCGTACGGCAGGATCCAGCCGCCGTGCTCCTCCAGGTGGGCCCAGTTCCGCCCGCGTACGAGGCTCTGGGTGCCGTTCTCGCCCAGGTTGCGGCTGTCCACGACCGTCTCCACCGGGACGCCGTCGGCGCAGGAGATCCCGGCGCCGAGGCAGACCACGGCGTCGTCGAGGAAGAACCAGGACTTGTGGGCCTGGAGGGTGGAGCCGAGGCCCTTGAGGTGCTGGCCGACCGCCGCGTACGTACCGTCGGTGGTCCCGCCGACCCAGCGGACGTCCGGCTTGGGGGCGCCCCACTCGCCGCCGGCCCGGTCGGGGAGCCGCTTCGTGGACACGGTGGTGCCGGGCAGCCGGTACCAGTCGACGGTGGGCCAGTACCAGTCGGTGTACTGGTCGCTGAGGCCCCGGGGCCACCAGGAGAGCATGCCGGACCCGGTGTGCCAGCCGCGCGGGTTCTCGCCGTTGCCGCACTCGTAGTGGGCGATGCGGTCGCTGGCCATGGCGAGGGCGGCGGTGAAGCGGGGCGTGCGGTGGACGGCACGGTCCATGGCCGGGAAGAGGCGGTGGCCGAGGGGTTCCGGGGCGGCGGGCGCGGGCGAGGCGGCGATGGCGTGCAGCCGTGCCAGATCGGCGACCCCGAACTGACGTGACGTCAGCATCGGTACCACGGTGTCCCGTTCGATCCAGCCCTTGATCCGGCCGTGCCACCGCTCCCGCTCGGCCGGGCTCGCGCCGCCCGCGAGGAGGGCGATGGCGGCGATGAGGGCCTGCCCGTGGTAGTGGTCGCCGCGCAGCACGTGCTGGTCGTCACTGCGCAGGTAACCCCGGCTGATGGCACGCCCGTTGACGCAGTCCATCACCAGCCCGTCGTGGATCAGCGGCGCGAAGGCGTGCTCCACGCTGTCCAGGACGTGCCGCCGGGCGGGGTCGGTGACCTCCCACTCGGAGCCCGCGAGCAGCGCGAACAGCCGCCCGAGCCCGTCGAGCAGGACCTGGCCGTACGTACCGGAGTAGGCGACCCAGGTGTGCTGGACGAAGGAGCCGTCGGCGTAGAGGCCGTCGCCCCGCGTCACGTACGGGAAGACGGGCGAGAGGGCGTCACGGGCCAGGGAGATCTTCTCCGGACTCCGGCCGAGGATGCCGCGCAGGGCGACCGAGCGGCACAGGTCGACGCGGTTGGCTCCGGTGGAGGTGCCCGAGTAGTCGGTGAGCATGGTGTCCGGGACGAAGTGGTCGACGGCCGCGCAGGCCGCCGCCACCCGGGCGGGGCCGGCCTGCTCGTACAGGGCGGCCGTGATGTCCGTCAGCAGCCGGGGGCTGCCGATCTGCCACTCCCACCAGTTGCCGTAGCGGGTGGTGGCGGGGCTGTAGACGGTGGCGGAGAGGTGGTCGAGCCCGCGCAGTACGTCGGCGAGGAGGCCGGGATCGCCGGTGGAACCGGTGCCGGCCTGGACGTACGCCTGGGCCATGGTCCACAGGCGGCCGTAGCTGAAGGTGATCCCGGAGGGCGGGTCGAAGGGGTGTCCGGGCCAGAGCGAGCCGGGCCCGGGGACCATCCCGGCCTGGAACTCCCGCGCCTGGTGCCCGAGTTGGGCGAGCCGGGAGGCGTACGGCTCGGCGGCCGGGTCGTACCCCGCGCCGAGGGCGATGCCGAGCCAGCGGCGGCGCAGCACGTCGTACGGGTCGTCGGCCGCCCGCGCGCCCGGCGCCGGGACGGCGGCGAGGGCGGCGGCCAGCAGCAGCGCGCGTCGGGTCATGCGCATGGGCCCGGTCACCGCCCTCTCTCCTCGGCTCCCGGCTCAGCAGCCGCCGCAGTTGTAGTAGAGGACGTCCCAGTGGTTGCCCTCGTCGGCATAGATGTTGCCGGAGCCGGACTGGTACTGCGGGGCGCCGTCGCCGCGCAGGCCGATGTAACTGAAGTTGTTCTTGATGTACGACGTCACGCACGTGTTCTTGCCGTAGTCGAGCTTGTAGCCGTTCCAGTGCGAATAGGTGCCGGAGGCGTGGCCGGTCTCGGTGCCGCCGGTGATGTTGAGCGCGCAGCCGCTGGCCCGCTTGAGGGTCTGGGCGCCCTGGGCGGTGGCGAGGTTGAGCTGCTCGAAGGAGGTACAGGTGGAGTTGTTGCGGTCGGAGCAGTTGCCCGAAGACGACCAGGTGATGCCGACGTCGCGGAACATCTGGGTGGCGGTCGCGTGGCTGATCTTGGTGACGGCGAAGGCGTCGGTGGCGGTGCCGAGGACGGCGACGCCGGGGGCGACGACGAGGGCGAGCGCGGTGAGCAGCGAGCGGGTCTTGAGCGGTTTCATGGGGACCTTTCCTGCGGTGGGCCGTGCGTCCTGTGGGTCGGCTGTGCAGGTGGTGCAGGCAGATGGTGCCCGAGCGGTCGGCCGGTGCGCCAGAGGGCAGAATCGATTACTCGGCGCACTCACGCAAACACGCTGCGGATGATGTTGAAATCCGAACCGAATGGGTCTATGGTCTGAGTCGCAGGTTGGTTTAACGTTCAACAAGAACCACAAGGAGCACGTCATGGGAATCTTCAGCCGCAAGGACACCACCCCCGCCCCCGCCGCGCAGGCCGCCGCCGGCCCCGACCTGACCGCGCTGACCGGCGACTACACGATCGACCCGTCCCACAGCACGATCGGCTTCGTCGCCCGGCACGCCATGGTCACCAACGTCAAGGGCGGCTTCCAGGACTTCACCGGCACCCTCCACCTCGACGGCGCCGACCCCACCAAGTCCACCGCCACGCTCGACGTCCAGATGGCCAGCATCGAGACCGGCAACACCGACCGCGACGGCCACCTGAAGTCGTCCGACTTCTTCAAGATCGACGAGCACCCGGTCATGACGTTCCGCTCCACCAAGGCCGAGTCCCTGGGCGGCGACGACTACCGCATCAC